>JBDSBG010000035.1:0-26402 GCA_039921685.1 Ferruginibacter sp. | reverse complement strand
TCTTTTTTACTAATTTTTCGGCTTGTGCTTGAATATCTTAACATTTAGTAGTAGATTTATAAGAGCTTACACTTCTTACTCTCAATTCCTCTGAACAGACTTTTTCCTTTTTATTTAGTATTGGTTTACCAATACCTCATTATCCTTTGAATTTTCCAATTAATACCGGGGGTGATCATCTTATAGGATTATCTGCCTTTATTAACGCTTGATTCCAACCAACCATCCTTTTTAGAAGCCTGCCTTGAATGGTTACACTTAACAAATTTTTTTTCAGTTTTATAGTTCTGCAAGCTTACTTAAACACACAGTTATGGAAACTTTTTACAAGGCATACACAAAAACAACCCAGAATGAATTATACTATTTTGTAAAGAGATATCTTAGTTTCCCCGAATACCCGGAGGTTGAGGATGTTCAGGAAGGATATGGCATGCATGTGGATTTCAACAAGGCTTGCAGTATTGCCGGCATAAATAACCCAACCGTAAGAAAACAGCTTTTGGACAGTATTGAATCTGAAGTTGGCACCCAGGCTAAAGTGATAGATCTGAACCCTTCCGAGAGTGTTTTGGCAAAAAAGATTGTTCATTGAGTTTCAAGTGAAAATTTCCCGATAATTTTCGGAAGTTAATAAGTAATCCAAATTGATCGTTACCCTCTTTCATGCTGCCTTCCAGGCTTAACTTCGTTTACACGTTAAAATATTTTAATTAGCGCTCCTCATTTAATCTTTTTCTTGTCTTCATTTTTCCCGTAAATTGGGGCTTCATTTAAATAGTATATATGAAAAAGATATTTTCGGTCGCAGCCATTGCAGCACTTTTATTTACCACATTTACAGTCAATGCCCAGGAGGCAAAAGATAAAACTAAACGTCCAAGCCCGCCCGCTGAAGTTAAACAGACGCTGGCCTCCGGAGCAGTCGTTCATATTGATTACAGCCAACCTTCCGTAAAGGGGAGGGTGATCGGCGAAACACTTGAACCAAAAGACGGTGCAGTTTGGCGCACCGGTGCAAATGAAGCTACTGTTTTTGAAACCGACAAAGATGTAAAGATAAATGGTCAGTCATTGCCTGCTGGCAAATACGGGCTCTTTACAATTTCAGGAAAAGAAGAATGGACCATCATTTTCAATAAGACCTGGAATCAATGGGGGGCCTATGATTACAAGGCAGCGGACGATGTTTTAAGAGTAAAAGTGAAACCAGGAAAGGCTGCGGCATTTGCGGAAAAAATGACTTTTAATATTGATAAGAGTGGCACGGTAAGCCTGCTTTGGGGAGACCTCCAGGTAGCGTTTGATGTTAAATAACCTGACAGCTCTGTAGGTCTTAAAATCCTATGGCTTCACACTACAAACGAAGGGAAAACAGGACCGGGCTCAAAAATTTGCTTCAGTTTATCGCAAAGTATGCTGAAATTGGTTGGCTTTGTAAAAAACCAGTCCGCACCTAATTCTTTGGTTCTTTCAATATCATAAGGATTTTTGGAAGTGGTAAAGATAACTACGGGTATGTCCTTATACTGGTCAACTTTCTTTAATGAACCCAGGCATTCAAATCCATTCATAATCGGCATATTTAAGTCGAGGAAAATGAAATCAAATGCTGGCAAGATTTCGAGTTCCTGCAATGCCTCCAGGCCATTGTTTACGATCTTACATTCTATGGAAGGATTAATTTCGGCGATGGCGTCAACAAAATAAAGCTGGTCATCTGCGTCATCATCAACCAATAATATTCTCTTAGAATCCGTCATTCACTGATGCTGTTTTAAGTTTTGGTAAGGGCCAAACGAGTGCGATGTAAAATAATGAATTATTCTCTGATAGGAAGATAAATGTTAAAGCTGGCCCCCTCACCTGGGCGGCCAGATGCATTGATAAAGCCGTCGTGGTTACGCATGATCTTGCTGCAAATTGCAAGGCCAATTCCGGTTCCCAGGTACTCCGATATGCCATGTAACCGCTGGAATAATTCGAAAATTTTAGTCGCATACTGTTGTTCGAATCCTATTCCATTATCCTCAACACTGATTTTCCAATAGGTGAGGCCTGGAATAACATCCACCCCTTTTATGTCCTTCCCCGGAACCTGGAATGATTTGATGATAATATGGGGGGGCACATTTTTCTTACTATATTTAATTGCATTAGATATTAAATTGGTAAACAGTTGTACAAACTGCAGCGGGATGATTTTTATTTCAGGCAAATCTTCGTATTCTATCCGGGCATTTTTTTCTTCTATACTATCCTGCAAATTTTCTTTTGCTGATTCCACGATGCTTTTCAGATCTGTAAGCGTAGGAGCTATGGCACCTGAATTTGTTTTCGAATAACTTATTAGCGCATCAATCAGGTTTTGCATGCGAAACGCAGCATTGTTAATTCTCTGGAAATAATCGGCCGTGGCCCCCGAAAAATTCACCTGTTCTTTTTCAAGAATGCGTTGAGAAAACGCCTGGATCTTCCGCAAAGGTTCCTGCAGGTCATGGCTGGCTATATAATTAAAAGCTTGCAGCTCCGCATTGCTTCGTTCAAGTTCTACATTTTGTTTACGAAGCATTTCATTCAACAAGGTATCCTGGGATACGTCCTGCACAGTACCGATCATAGAAAGGGTTTCACCCGAACCGAAAAATTTTCCACTGGAATGAAAGTGTTTTATTTCTCCACTCTTTGTTATGATCCGGTGGACCTGCTCTACAATTTTTTTTGTTTCGAATGTTTCCTGCCTGTTTTCGATGGCTTTCTCCCTGTCTTCGGGGTGTATAAATGAAACATATTTTTCAAAAGTAGGCTCAAATTCTCCCGGCTCATATCCAAGCAAACGGTAAAGGTTATCCGAATATTCTGTTTTCCCGGTTTGTAAAGCCACCGAATAACTTCCAATAAGTGCATTGATTTCTGCCTGGGCGAAGATGTTATTTTTCAACAGGAGTTCTTCATTAAGTGCAGCCAGTTCAAATGTTCGCTCATTTATCTTTTCCTGCAGCCTGGCAGAAAAATTTTTCTGCTCATCAATATCTGTACTGGTGCCGACCCACATTTGTATTTTACCTTCTGCATTTTTCCTGGGAAGCGCCCTGCTTAATTGCCACCGGTAATCTCCACTATGATTTCGAAACCTGTGTTCAAAAATAAATTCAGAACCTGTGTTCACTGAATGTAACCATTCTTTAATATTATTTTCCCGTTCCTCGGGATGCACGATGCTCAACCAACCTTGTTCCTCCAGTTCGGTGCTGCTTAACCCGCAAAATTGATAAACTGCTTTATTAAAATAGTTCAGCCTGCCCTCAGCATCGGCTATCCATATCTGTTGGGGCATGGAATCAGCCAGCAACCTAAACCTGGATTCACTCTCCCTGAGTTCCTCCAGTATATGCTTTTGCCTGGTTATGTCAATCACAGTTCCATACATTCTGACGGGCTCCTGGTTTTCGTTATGAATGATCTTGCCAAAAACGTTGATCCAGTGCACCGATTTATCCGGCCATATAACCCTTGCTTCGTATTCAAGAGAACCTTTTTCATAAGATTCAAGCACCGCACGATCCCTTGTAGGCTTGTCCTCGGGATGAAGAGCATCAATGAGTGCCTGGTGGCTGATGGCAGGGTTGTGCCCGAACCCAAAAATTTCTACCAGCCTCGCTGAACTGATGAACTGCTGGTCCTTTAAATTCCAGTCGAAGGTCCCCATCTTAGCTGCCTCTATTGCTAACCGTGAGCGCAGTTCTACCTCTTCAATTTGTTTGCGAATAATAACCTGTTCGGAAACATTGTATCCAAAAACAAGAATACCTTCTTTTTCTCCGATGTTGTTGGAATATGGCTGCAGACTTAAATTGAGATATATGCTTGCTCCATTTTCATTTTTACCAAATGAGATGCTGATTTCCCTCCCAACAAATGGTTTTCCGGTTGTGTAAACTTCATCCAATAGTTTATGGTTTGACCCTCCCCCCAGCTCTGGCATGGATTCCCGCACAGTCTTGCCGGTAAGGTCTTTTTTACCCAGCAGTTCGGTGAATGCCGGGTTTATAAATTCAAAACGATGTTCAGGCCCTTTCAAAATGGCAACCATTGCGGGCACCTGCACAAAGAAATTATGTATAGTAGCCTCACTATCTTCTGCACGAAAACGTAAGTTTTTTTCCGTTCTCATCCTGAAGTAGGCAATCACCACAACCAGGATGGCCACTAATGATAGCAACAGCGTATATCTAGGTGTGATGGACACACTTTCGTTTTTCACTTTTGTTCTTTCGATCAACAGGTGGTCTTCATCCTCAATCATGAATTTGGCGAGGGACTTCACTTTATTCATTTGATTTCTGCTCTCCTCGAGTGAACCTGGGATGCCCGAATTTTCTGCAATGAATGATTTCGTAATTTGGTTAAGCGTTTTGTATCGTTCCGCAACAAGTATTTTTAGTTGAATGGCTTTTTCCCGCTGCGATATGTTATCAGTTGTCAGTGAATCAAGTTCGGCAAGCAGGGTATTGCTTTTGTCGATGCTGGCCCTGATTGGTTGCAGAAAAGAAGGGTCGTTTGTAAGTAAGAATCCCCGTTGAGATGCTTCTGCATCTTTAACATGGGATAACAATTGCTCCAGTTTAAGTTTGACCAGATGAGAATGGCCTACCCAGCCATAATCATCATTCAACCTAACAATGCGTTGATAGGAAATGAAAGAAACCCACAGGAAAGTAAGCGTGATGACAAGGAAAACCAAATCTGAAAACAAGATCTTCTTTTTTTCTTTCATGGCATTTCCAGGCCTTTTATATATCAGTACCTGCTTTAAGTATGATGGTTAGCAAAATCAATTATCCTTAAAGTTAGGGAAAGGGCTAGCTACATGAACAAGCAGATCATCATTTAGTTCAATAACACGAAAAAAATTTATTTGATTTTTTCCAAAGACTGTGGCTGCCGGCAAATTCTCCAGTAATCTATAATGATTCTTACCACATCTTTTAATTCTTTGTGGGTGTTGTTTTTTTGGAAAAAGCCCTGAACAGTCATGTTTTTATAAGCTTCATTTACGGCGTATTGAGATACGAATGTTGTATAAAATATAAATGGAATCGACATAGCCCGCATTTCAGGATCGTTATCCAATTCCCTTTTGAACTCAATACCGTTTTGCCTTGGCAGGTTCACATCGCAGAGGATGATGAAAGGTTGACGTGTAGATGTCTTCAGAAATTCGAAAGCATCGGGCCCATTATCGAAAAAAAACAATTCGTTGGAAACGTTTGCTTCTTTCAGAGCTTCTTCCAGGGTAAACTGATCGTCCATGTCATCTTCAATAATAATAATCGGTCCATCCTTTGGCATAGTACTATTTTCCTAAATAAAAACAAATACCATGCTAATGTTTTGGCATATTATAGTGGTTACTGGTGCCTTTGTAGTTGTGGAAATACTTGCTAATAACGGGCAGCGTCTATCAAAACTTGCAGGGCAAGATACTTTTAAAGATCCGGAGCATTGAAGGTATCCCCCTGGTTAAGATCACCGGTTTTGAATCCTTTTTTAAACCAATACACACGCTGAGCAGAAGTACCATGTGTAAAAGATTCCGGGACAATATAGCCCTGGGCTTGCTTTTGAAGACGGTCATCGCCGATGGCATTGGCTGCAGTTAAGGCCTCTTCAATATCTCCCGGATCTATAATGCTCTTTCCTTCAGCAGTCTTTATCTCCTGCGCATGGTTTGCCCAAACTCCCGCGTAAAAATCTGCCTGGAGTTCCAGCTTCACTGAATACTTATTGTAATCCTCTTCGCTTAGCTGGCCACGTAAGCGTTGCATTTTTTCGGAAGTGCCCATTAATTTCTGGATATGATGGCCCACTTCGTGAGCAACTACATACGCCATGGCAAAATCCCCTGGTGCATTTAAATTCTTTTGCAGGTCCTGGTAAAAAGAAAGGTCAATGTATAATTTCTGATCGCCCGGACAATAAAATGGGCCGGATGCAGCGCTGGCATTTCCACAGGCAGATTCTACCTGGTCACGAAATAAAACAAGAACGGGTTTTGTATAGTGCGATGCATTTTGGGAAAATATTTTATCCCATACGCCTTCCGTATCTGCCAAAACCACCTTCACAAATGATGCCCGTTCGTCATCGGCGGCTTGTTCCTGTGGGGATAATTCTGATTGCTGAGCTTGCTGTTGTGGAGATGGTAACTGTAATCCCTGGTCGCCATTTCCTCCCAATAACAAGTTTACCACTAATACGATCACACCTATGATGCCACCGCCTGCAACAAGTTTGCCGCCGCCAGACATTCCCCTCCGGTCTTCTACGTTATCACTTTCTTTTCTTCCTAACCATTGCATGATTTGAGTTTTTGAATGATGAGTTTTAAATTCCGAATGCTAAATTGAAACCTGGGTTCCAGGTTGTGAATGCTAAGTTATAGATTTTGAATTCAGTTTCGACCATTGCCTGCATAGAGAATTAAAAAAAAAGGGGAAGGATAAAAATCCAGTCCGCCTTAAAATTTAATATCCTGTGAAAAACCGGGATAAAAATAAGTAAATTGTTATCCACTCTTGCCCGATTACATACATCAAATCCTTGTCAGGCCTGCTTTGTCACCCCAGCCGTTCTCAAAAAGGAGCGGGGCCAAAACCCTCTACTGTAAAGGCTTCATTGATTGAGCCAAAATTTAGCCGGAAGACAATGCGTTTTTAAAATAAACCCTACTGTAGATGCTTTAGTCTGTGAAAGCTGGCTCGTAAATGCCGGGGCAAGGCAATGCTGGTCTCATCAAATAACTAAAAGATTTGACGGTTTACCTTAAGGGCATATCTAAAAACCTGTATTTTTCTTTAAACCTCATCTTCAGTTCCTCTACAAAGGAGAGGATTGGCAGGTTTTTAGAAATGCCCTTAAATTAAAGCTGATGTTGCGTTCTTTTTTTTACATCTTTGCAAGGGCCGAAAGCTTGTTTGGGCAAAAGTTCATTTAATCAATCTAAAGCCGGGCTGGCGAAGGGTAGCTGCCTCTCATGTTATATTAAACATTCAAGAAGACGATGTCGCCCTCTTCCCTGTTCAGATTGCGCAAATCATTTAAAACTAATATTTTGAAAAGAACTCAGGTTGCACAATTATTACTTGCCGGGTTGATCATGATTATTGCGAATGGTAACGGTAAAGCACAGTCGAAGGGATTTGTTAGCACAAAGGGTCACCAGTTTCTTATTAACGAACAGCCTGTTTATTTTATTGGGACGAATTACTGGTACGGCGGTTTTCTTGCACTGCAAAAGGACAATAAGAAAGGAATTGACCGGCTTCGTGCCGAACTGGATTTTTTAAGAGATAATGCTGTCACAAATCTGCGGGTATTGGCCGGGCCGGAAGGCGAGGGTTTGGTGAGTGGGGTAGAACGGGTGGGCCCGCCATTACAGGTATCAAAGGGGATTTTTGATAATAATTTTTTACAGGGCCTTGATATTTTACTGGCGGAGATGGGTAAACGAAATATGAATGCAGTGATTTTTTTTAGCAATAACTGGGAGTGGAGTGGTGGGTTCCTGGAATACCTGAGATGGAATAATCAAATTACTGATTCAGTGTTTCGCCGAAAACTGGATTGGGATGAAACAAGGGATTATGTAAGTAAATTTTACAGTTGTGAATCCTGCAAAGCGGATTATTTAAAACAGGTGGAATACATTATTAACCGCACGAATAGTATCACAAATAAAAAGTATGTTGATGATCCCACTATCATGAGTTGGGAAATAGCGAATGAACCCAGGCCCATGCGCCCCGCAGCAGTCAATGAATACAAAAAATGGATATCAGGGGTCGCTGAATACATAAAATCAGCAGATAAAAACCATTTGGTTACCATTGGAACAGAAGGCTACATCGGCACAGAAAATATAGCCATCTATGAAGCCATTCATGCAGATAAGAATATTGATTACCTGACCATTCATATCTGGCCAAAAAACTGGGAATGGTTCAAAGGAACAGATATTGCCGGAGGCATGGATAGTATTGTAAATAAAACAATTAATTATATTTCCCTGCACATGGAAGTAGCAAATAAATTAAAAAAGCCATTGGTTATAGAAGAGTTTGGTTTACCAAGGGACGGACATTCTTTTGATCTCAGCTCAACAACATCGTTTCGTGATAAATATTACCAAAGCATTTTTACAGAACTTCAAAATAGCAAAAATAATAGTGCAGCATTGGGCGCCGTTAACTTCTGGAGCTATGGAGGAATCATAACCCCCACTCATACACGCTGGCAAAAAGGGGACGATTATATTGGTGATCCTCCTATGGAAGAACAGGGTTTGAATGCTGTTTTTAATGGAGATAAGAGTACATGGGAGCTGGTGCGGTTGTTTGCGAGAAAATTAAAAATTAAAAATTAAAAATTAAAAAGGTAGTTTGCGCCGTTTTAAATGGTGTAAAAACTAGTGTTTTTTGTTGGCGCAACAGTACAAACTGGGTTTAATTCTTTTCATTGACTTTAAATGTTGGCTTCAATAAATGCTGCCTGCAACGTTTAGTTTTTATCCACAGATCAATTTATCTTTTTAATCTTCAAATCAAAATATTCTCAATCTTATTGAGCTCCTCCTCAGAAAATTGATAATTGTCAATGGCCTTTAATGAGTCAGTTATTTGTTCGGGTTTACTGGCTCCCAGTATCACAGATGTGATGCGTTGATCTTTTAAGATCCAGGCAAGTGACATTTGCGTAAGTGTTTGTCCTCTTGTTGCGGCAATGTCGTTCAGGGCCTGCGCTTTTTTGATTAACTGCACTGTCACAGCATCTTCATTTATTGCGCCATTATCTAAATGTTTCCCGATCCTGGAATCCGATGGTATCCCTTTTAAGTATTTATTGGTAAGCAGCCCTTGTGCCAAACATGAAAATGCGATACAGCCTACTTTTTCTTTTTCCAACAAATCCAATAACCCATTTTCAACCCAGCGGTTCAGCATCGAGTATTTGGGTTGATGAATAAGACAGGGCGTTCCCAATTGTTTTAAAATGTCAAATGCTTTTGCAGCCTCTTCGGGTTGGTAACTTGAAATGCCAACATACAATGCTTTGCCTTGCCTCACAAACAAATCAAGTGTACGCATGGTCTCTTCTAAATTTGTTTCAGGGTCGGGGCGATGGTGATAAAAAATGTCTACGTATTCAATGCCCAGTCTTTTTAAGCTCTGATCAAGGCTTGCGACCAAATATTTCTTTGATCCGAGATCGCCGTAAGGCCCTTCCCACATTTTCCAGCCGGCCTTGGAAGAAATGATCAATTCATCCCGATGCGATTTAAAATCATCATTGAATATTTTACCAAAAGTTTCCTCGGCGGCGCCGGGTGGCGGGCCATAATTGTTTGCCAAATCAAAATGAGTGATCCCACTATCAAAGGCAGTACGCAACATAGCCCTGCAATTCTCTAACGGGTCGGGCTGGCCGAAGTTATGCCATAGTCCCAGTGAAATTGCAGGTAATTTAATGCCACTATCGCCACATCTTCTGTATTCCATTTTATTATATCGCTCATGATTGGGTAAATAGGCCATGTTTATTAATTATAGATTTTGCATTCTTTTGGTTCAGCAATTTAATTATAAAATATACGCATTTCATTTCATTAGTATGTTAATACGTTCTATACGGTTATTGCCAGTTAGAAGCACGAAGGCAATAAAACGGGTATCCAACACAATAAATATTAATTTTTTATGTTTTTTAATGTTCATATGTGTTTCTTGTAATAACCGACTAAAAACAAAATACGTGCTTATGATGATAAATGAAAGATTACTGGGCCAGCTGGCTTTTATCCATGAAATTGATAAATTAAAATACATACAACGGAAGACGCGTCTTTTCAATAGTGACCGGTCTGAAAATGATGCAGAACATAGCTGGCACCTGGCGATGATGACCATCGTTTTGGCCGAGCATGCTAACGTTAAGGTAGATGTGCTAAAAGTGATGAAGATGGTTTTGATACATGATATTGTTGAAATTGATGCGGGCGATATTTTCATTTATGATACAAAACGCAACCATTGCAATACTGAAGCCGAACGTTTGGCCGCTCAACGTATTTTTGGATTATTACCAAAGGACCAGGCAGAAGAAATGATCGCATTGTGGGAGGAGTTTGAAGCCTGTGAAACGGATGACGCAAAGTTTGCAAAGTCAATGGACCGGTTTGAACCTTTCTTACAAAATGTTTCTAACGGTGGCGGTACATGGAAAGAGCATAATATCGATTATTCGATCGTATTTAACACACAAGTTGTGATTAAAGATGGTTCGGCTGAAATATGGAATTTTGCAAAACCGGTGCTTGAACAAACTATGCAGGCTGGATTTTTAAAGAAAGCCGGATAGTGGTTGGATCGCTGTGCAAGGTTGAAGCTTTCCGAAATCGTTGCAATAATGTTTGATGGCACGAAAACAACAAACGATGTTGCAAGTAGCTTTGTACGTATTATTTTGAATAACCTGAAGCGTTTTTTGGCGAAGATTTTTTAAGTAGGAGTACTAAAGTTTTACCAATCGCTATTCACCCTTTTCCTTCCTGATCTCCTCTTTCAATACTTTATTAATATCCATCTTTGGCCCAGACAGGAGAAAGATTCGTGTACCTTTTTCCCTGGAAAATTTATTTTCGACCGTTCCCGTTAGCACAACAGATTCAAAAATGGATTGCTCACGATCCATTCCCTCATTTTCATCGTCTTTTACCAATATAATCGTTAGGATCTTTTTGCCCGATGGAAACCAGTTGATATAATCTGCATTGAGAGAGACGGCCTGTATGTTTTCTTTTGAATAAAAATTCACTGCACCCGCTTCGCCATAATTTGCACAGAGCACAAGCGTATGTTCTTTATCTGTGATAGTTTTATAGATGCTGTCTGTTTTTGCAGCCAGTTCACGCCAGCCCAGCATATCTGCAAAATCCTGGGAGATTGGGTAATCCTTTCCGTCTTCCCAGCGATGTAATTTGCCCGATTTCACCATCTCCGCGGGAGGTTGAACAGGAAATATTTTGTTTACCGCTGGTATGAACAAAGCCAAAGTAACTAACAGGGATAAGGGCCTGAACCAGGTCCTCCAGCCATTATGGGTAAGAAATTCCAAATAAACAGCACCAAAGGCTAACAGTACAGGGTAGAGGCCAATTGCATAATAACCTTTTGCTTTTAAATAGGTAAATACAAAAAGTGTAAATACCAGTGACCAGAAAAGGAAGCGGTATTTTTTAAAAGCCGGATAAATAAAAAATCCAATTAATTCTATGAGGAGCAAATAGATCGAGTTGAAGAAGAAAAGTATCTGTTCTTTCAAAAAATCACTGCGTTGCACATGCACGAGTTGTGTTTCTGCCAGCACTTTCATGTGCCGCAATACTGCGAAATTATTTTGATATTGCCATAAGAGGTTTGGTGAAACAATTACCAAAGCAAGCAGTGCCGCCAAATACAAATGTTTGTTCAAAAACATTTTGCGATGCTCTGTCAATAGGATTGCAGGTGCCAGGCCGATGAGTAAAAAAACAATATTGTATTTATTTAAAAAACCGATTGCAAAACCTATTGCCGCCAGGTAAAGCCATTTATTTTTTCCTGTTTTAATGTAACAAATGACCGTGTAATAAAGAAAGGTCCAACTCAGTATGTCAAATGAATTGGGTTGGTATAATATGTTTATGCGCAGCAGCACAGAAAACGTTGCTGCGGTAGCTCCCAGGATTAATGCAAACAAATTCCCGTTGAGCGCTTCTATCGTCTTCCACACAACCACAATGGTGAGTGCACCGAATAATGAGGGAAAAAATTTAACCCAGAACACCGAATTTCCCAGCTGGTAAATGATCCATGAGATCCATGATGTGAATGGTGGTACAGATTCGTATCCAAAGGCAAGGTGTTGTCCCTGGTCCAGGTGCAGGTATTCATCTCTTTGCAGGTCATATTCCGGGCTAAGAAGAAAATGCTGGAGCAAAAATTTCAGCATGATAAATCCGAAAAGTATCCAGGTTCTCTTTGACATGTAAGCGTTTTGGTTGAATTGGTTGGTTGGCTAAAATAACGGATAGCTATTATATTTTACTATTTACTGGTAAAATATTTTGGGCTGAGAAATAAATCCAACATGCCTGGTGAATCAATCAACATGAAGCAAAACAGGTAATCCAAAAAAAGTGAAAGCATTTTATGAGTGTTTCAGGATGCCTCCTTCCCGGGCTGAAGCAATTTTATAAAAAACATTTGTGCAATAAACCAAAAGAGGATTCGTTTTATTAATGCTAATTTTTAATTTAAGGAAATGATTTGATTGCGATAGCCCTGATTTTTATTGGGGCTATTTTTGTGCTCCGAAAACGCTTCTCTACATTCCCGCGGGCAATACGTTCAAATTAACAATAAGGAAGTAGGATTAGTAAGGGAAATTTATGCTCTTGAAGTGCAGGCACGTTATAAACCGGCAATCTTAACTGAAATCTATATCTTCCCTGAAGTCAACATAGAGCAATCAAATTAAGAAAACCTATAAAAATGGTTCCCTGATCAATGTGTTTTCATTAAAGGCATAAGTTTTTTTCCGATCAATGTTATTGCGGTCATCAATTGCTCTTGCGTGAGGCCGGCATTATCCATCTGGAATGTGAACCTGTCGACAGAACCCAATGCTTCACTATGTCGTGCTAATTTTTCTGCTACCTGTTCGGGGCTGCCAACAACAAGGGCACCTTTCGGAGCAATCTGCATATCGAATTGTGCTTTCGTAACCGCTGGCCAGCCACGTTCTTTGCCTAGTTTTGTCCACAGTTCTGCGTAGCCAGGGTAATAGTCGGCAATGGCCTGTTCGCTTGTGGCTGCTACATAACCGGGGGAGTGCAAACCTACTTTTAATTGTTCTGCTTTAAAACCAGCACGGAGGCCGGCTTCCCTGTACAGATCGATCAATGGACGAAAGCGGTGGGTCTCGCCGCCAATAACGGCAACCATTAGTGGCAGTCCCAGGCTGCCTGCCCGCACAAACGATTCCGGCGTACCGCCAACACCCAGCCAGATTGGTATTTTTTCCTGTACTGGCCTTGGGTAAACGGGTTGGTCATGCAAGGCTGCCCTGAATTTCCCCGACCAGGTTACAAACTCCTGGTCACGGATCTTAAGCAAGAGGTCCAGTTTTTCTTTGAACAATGCATCGTAATCGTTTAAATCAAATCCAAACAGGGGATATGCTTCAATAGAAGAACCGCGGCCAACAACCATTTCAGCCCTCCCTTTTGAGACAAGATCGAGCGTAGCAAAATTTTGGTAAACACGTACCGGATCAGCTGCACTGAGTACGGTAACGGCACTGGTTAAACGAATCCGTTTTGTACGGGTGGCTGCTGCTGCCAGGATAACAGCCGTGGCGGAATCTAAAAATTCCTTTTTATGATGTTCACCGATGCCAAAAACGTCGAGGCCTGCCTGATCGGCGAGAGCGATCCTGTCCAGTAATTGCTCCATTGCATCCATGCTGCTCAGCGAGTTGCTGCCGTACATGGCGGAGGCGAAACTATCTATCCCTATTTCCATATTATTGCTTGTAAGATTTACCGAAGTTAACAGCGGTCGGTTTAAATTCGATATATTTATTCATTGGCCCGGTTTCACCGCTTTGCGGATCGTGACGCAGGTAGAATTCCAGATAAAATTACAGCAGCTTCGACAAGCCCTGAGGTGGCAGATTATATTCAAACGAAATTAACTCTGCCTGGTCGCAAGGTTAATTTTTAAATCAGGGAAGTAAAATCAAAAGTTGAAACGTGGCTCTACCTTAGACCATTCCAATGTAAAATTATGCATGTGGTTCGGCGCTTCATTTGCATCCCAGGTAAAATCGTATTGTGTGCCATGAGGGCCGGTGACATAGGTTCCTGCCTTGATAGCCCTGTTATCATCCAGCTCTAAGCTGATCACTTCATTCAGCGGCAGCGGCATGACCCGGAAATCATAATCGGTTATAAACGGCGTCGTACTTCCATCGGCCAAATTTGACATAAGCGTTGCATCCAACTTGTGCATACGCAAGCCAGTTATTTCAAAAACCCCATCCTTAAATTTTAATTCAGATTGAAAATTGTTGTCTTCATTGGTATGGTCCTCATTGGGTTTGCTCCATAAAACTGTGCCGTTATGCTCCTCAAGCGAGATGGTATTACCACCACCAGTATAAGATGCATGGCCCTGCCCGCCAATAGTCCACCACGCGGTTGACTTCGAGGAAAAACTACTCTGCGGTGAAAATGTAAATAAGCTCCGGTGAGGATTTGCATCTGCACGTAAGATTGCGTCAAATCTCACTTTTTTCAGAATGGTTCCTTCATCGGGTTCTGTGTACAGCATGCTTATTTCCCACACGTTCAACATGCGCTTATTGGTTTCTTTTCCGGCATTGATGACTGAAACAAATCCTGCACCCGTATCATCATCCGGATCACCGATACTAACTTTTATATAAAAAGAATTCCAGGCAACAATTACTCCGTCGCCGTTTGGATGCCCGTCGAGCAGGGTATTTCCGACTTTTACTTTGCTACCAGAACTGCTATCGCCAAAATTGCCATACAAATACAGGTAGGCGCCAAAAAGATTCTCTTCTACCTCCATATAATCAAGGGCAAAACCGGTAGAAGGCCCTTCGGCAGGCTTATCCGGCTTCGATTTTTTACACGAAATAAATGAGATACCTCCGATCAAAAGAAATAAAATAAGATTACGCATAAACATTTTTTTTTATCACGCAAATATGGCATCGATTGCCGTGTGGGGAATATTGTTTGTGAATGAACTGGGAAAATCGGTGGGTGGGTTGGGGGGATGGTGGTGGAGGGTGAATGGTGAATAGTGAATAGTGAATGGTGAATAGTGAATGGGGAATAGTGAATGGGGAATGGTGAATAGTGAATGGTGAATAGTGAAGGGTGAATAGGGAATAGTGGGTGAAGAAGAGTGAATGCTCAATGGTTTTTGGGGAATAGGGAGGGGTGGTGGGGGAGATGACGCAGCCAATCAGCGCTGGAAAGTTTTTTGGGGCGGATTAGGTTTTGGGAAGTCCATAATCACCCTTTTATTGTTAGTAAACAGCTAATTTATAAAGATTAAAATAAAAAATATAAATAAGATAATATAGATAAATAGGATTATATTAGTTGTCCCCAGTTTTCAGAATTGGCATTAACAACCCCTAAAATTACCGCGTTATGAGAAAGTCTTATCTGCCAGTGTATTTGTTTTTACTGATATTTTCCTTCGTGGAAGTAAATCATATAAACGCCCAGTCATGCTGCCCGGAATTCGAAATGAAATTTCCAAAATTCAGTTGCGAATCACCTGATTGTGCGCATTCGGCAACAGGGCAGCCAGGCGGTGCCGTTACCATGTGCCAGTACAGTACAAACAAGATCCAGGTGGTGCCAGGCATCAGCCCGGGTTTTACTTATTCCTGGAATGTTACAGGAGGAACTATCAATGGGAACGTGCTTACCAGCCTTGCAACTCCTTCATCATATATTGATGTTACCTGGGGCGGAGGAACGCTGGGCACCGTAACCGTTACTATATATAATAGTGATAGTAGTTGTTTTAAAGTTTTGACTCAACAATTCTGTTTAACAAAATCGCCGAAGGCACTGTTTGTTAAGAATACCAGCGATACGGTATGCAAAAACCAGGCTATAACGTTTACGAATACATCCCTGGGTGTGTACAGCAATTGGTCCTGGAATTTTGGAGATGGCAATACCCAAAACGGGGGAATGAGCGTTTCTCATGCGTACAATTCAGCAGGTATCTATATTGTTTCTTTAACTGTAAGCAATGCGAAGGACAGTACCTGCGGTTGCTCAAATACCTTCTATGATACCATCACTGTTGATAATAGCACCGGGTTACAGATACTTACGCCGGACTGTAAAAAAATGCATTGTGCCGGCGATAAAGTAACTTATTGTGCATCTATAACGGGTTGCACATCGTATAGTTGGTCGGCATTAGGGGGCACAGTAATCGGCTCAGGCAGTTGTGTTCAAGTGTTATGGAACAACCTTACACCCTCAATTACCAACCCGACAGTTACACTTACGGTTTCTCCCGGTTGTGCAGGATCGTGTGGGAATTCAACCAGCCTGGTAGAAAAAATTCTCTATAATGGCATGCCTATCCAGGGAAGTAATATTGTGTGTGTGAATGCAGCATCCACCTTCAACTTACCGGGTTTACCCGGTGTTTTTTATTCCTGGACTGTATCGCCTGCTGCAACCATCATCAATGGAACCGATATTAACACTCCCTCCCTTGGGCTGATCTTTCCAACCGCAGGAACTTACACGATAACCTGCAACTACATTGACAGTATAAGAAACTGCCAGGGCATTTCTACCAAAACCGTGCAGGTGCGGCCGGCTTATAGTGTTGTTGGCCCGGCCAGCAGCTGTGTTAGTTGTACTTCTGCGTTTACAACTGTTCCCCCGGGAAGTTTTACCTGGAATATCAATACTTCCCCCGCGATAACCGCCCCGGGTTCGGGTATCTCAAATACCTGGCTGCCGACGCAGGTAGGAACTTTTATTGTTACTGCCACACAGATTGGTTCGGCATTTTGTAACAGCCCACAGCAGGCTGTCATCGTTGTAGCTCCTAAGCCGGCACTTAGCATCTCACAAAGCAGCCCGGTTGCGTGCCCGGGAACGGTTGTAAAGTTCTGGGTAACCAGTACCGTTACGGATATGCCGGTTTCGTGGACATACCCTCCTGGTACGCAGGTGCTCAATAATCCGGGTTCTATCCTGGACACTATCTATTTGTCGTTCCCAACAACAGGCACACAAACGGTTACCGCTAAACAATTTTGTAAGTACAACTGTACTTTTACGACGGCAACTGCAACAGTAACAAATCCACCCACACCGTCGTTCTTAACTCCAAAAACCACCGTTTGTATCGATGAAGTAGTTACTTATTCAGTCGCGAGCCCCTCACCCGGCATCGTTTATACCTGGAGCATTACCAACCCAAATTTGGGAACTATCCAAACTCCGCAAGGTTTGCCAACGGTAACCATATTATGGCATGGCAATGCTACCAACAGTGGCTTGCTTAAAGTAAGCCATTGCAGCGGCGCAGCCACAGTAAATATAAATGTGACCGTACCCGTTGCTGTTACTATAAACAAAACGGGTGCCTGCATCAGTAACGGGCTGGGATACACGCTAACGGCGCTACCCAACGGACAAAGTTCGTATGTGTGGATTCCCGGCGGATCCGGCCAGGTATTGAATGTTAACAGCCCCGGAACGTATACCGTTTTAGTAAACGGGGCCGGCGGGGGAAGCTGCCCGGTTACAAAATCAATTACTATCCTGCCTGATGGATATGAGCTGGCAATTTCGCCGCCGTGCATCGTGAGTAATTGCAATTTATCCAGTTTCAGTATCCCGTTGCTGCAAACTAAATTCAGTATGCCCTGTACGGCAACCTTGCAATGGTATTTCAAACCTGTCGGCAGTCCAACTTTTTCACCCATATCAGGTGCACTGAGCGCTAATTATAATGCAACCCAGCTGGGATGTTATAAATGTGTTGCCACCTGCGGCAATGGTTGCAACGTAACTTCTAATACGATCTGCATACCTGATGATATTTATTTCTGTTGTAGTTCCACTGCCTGCAGCAGCATAACATTTGGCATCGACTTTACATCATCGGGTTGCAGCCCAACGGTGTTTAATGGATTTTACACAGGCACCGGTTCGCCTACTGGTGGTTTCCCGGTTTATTATTGCTATGGCGATGGTACTTCAACTTTGCTTCCACCATTGCTGCAACCACATCAATATGGGGCGGCAGGGCAGTACAATGTTTGTATATCGCAAAAAACGCTGGTGTTTAATCCACTCTCCGGCACGAATGACACATGCTGTATCAATAATTGCCATACAGTTGACGTTCCTGTTGTTGCCGGTATCAGCGCATCCTATAATTGCGTTACAGGGCTTTTGTCAATGAGCGATGCCTCCACTTATTTCCCTACCATTGCGGGTGCAACTTACAGCTGGTCCATCACCGGGGGCAGCTATACGGGAGCGTTAGGAAACACAACGAGCGAAACTGTGACACCTACAAGCAGTGGTGCATTCAGCATAACCCTAAGCGTTACCAAAGGAACCTGTACCTCCACAACGACGAAGGTTGTGAATGTAGTAATACCGGATGCTACGTTTACTGTAAATCCAAATCCAACCTGTAGCAAAGACATCAGCTATTTTATAGCCGCACCTGGTTACGCAAGTTATTACTGGCAATTTGGCGACGGCTCTTATTCTTATGCATTCCCCGGCGCCAACCCGCAGCACCAGTACAGCAATAATACTAATGCACCCATCAGCTTCCTTGCTGCATTAACGGTTACCACCCCAGATGGCTGCAGTTCCACCAAAACACAACTTGTAACAGTACACCCAAAGCCAATTGTAACGGTAACGCCTAATCCTTCAACCATCTGCAGGGGAGGGTCTGTAATTTTAACTGCCAATATCAATCCCAATGGCAATACGATGTGCAGCAGTTATAATTATCAATGGAAGAAAAACGGGGTGAATATTTTGGGAGCAACAGCTTCCACTTATGCGGCAACTGATTTTGGATTGTACAGCGTTTTTGTATCGGGTGCAACGCCCGGCTGCAACTGTACCATGCTTTCGGACACAGCTGTTGTAAAATTGTTTCCTGATCCGGTTGCAAATATTGAAACGAGCTCAACGGTTTGCTTTGACCCATCCGGAAATCCATGGACCTTCAATTTAGTTGCAACAAGCTACATTGGGTATACCTATAACTGGAGCAGCAGTATCGGCGGAATTGTTTTTTCACCCAATGGGTCTACATCAAACTTTACTGCGGCAACCGGAACATTGGTTAACAATACCAATTTTATTATTTACCTACAGGTTGTAGATGCGAACGGTTGCGTAGCTTATGACAGTCTGTGCATTTACACTTATAAATTGCCCAACGTGGCTATAAATGCCAGCGGCAGTTTATGTGCCAACTCAATAAACACGATAGGGGTCATCGCTCCTTCGGTTACAAATAATTATACCTGGAATACGGGAGCTTCAGGACCTGTGATCAGTACAACGCTTGCAGGACTTTATTATGCCACTGCTACTAACCTGCTGACCGGCTGCAGTGCTACGAGCAATACAATCAGTGTTAATCCTGCACCCAGCCTCCAATTGTTTCCCATTGGTTGTGATACTATTTGCAGCGACAAAAGCATTACCATACCATTGGCCCAATTACCAAACCTCAGTAATTATTTTGTAAAATGGTTTGACGGCATTAAACCTGCCGGTACACTGATCTATTCCGGTGCCGGTGCCATCTCCATACCAGGCAATTTCCTCAGCCTCGGAATACATCATTTATGGACTACCGTTAGTTTTCCGAATGGCTGCGAAGACAGCAGCGGCGTGTTTGATGTATTTATCAGGAAATGCTGCGATTGCGCCGCAAGCAGTTGGGCATTCAGGCAATACAGCGTAGATAACGGTAATACATACCAGAACTGGGTTTGCGGACAAGAAGAGATCGGCATTGGTTGTAGCCCGTTAATTCTGAATGCTGCGTATAACTGCTCTCCGTCCGGTTGTTCGGGAATGGTGACGGGCGAGGTGCTTGATAACCTTGGCAATGTTATCTCAATCATTCCTTCAATGCCTTATACATATACCCCGGCGCCAGGTACCTTTGGAAGCTTTTATATAAAATTGTTCGGCTGGTGTGACGGCGTGAAGTGTGACAGCTGTACCAGGCAGGTATTTTACAATTGCCCGATACCAGAACCGCCATGTGGATGCGACACAGCATTTCATTTTACGGGACAGCCCACTGTTGTGCTTCCACATATTGATGAAGGTTTGGTTGTGGGAGGCGGAATCGTAGTGCCCATGACTTGCGGGACTACCTACCCGAATAATTTAGAGTGCCAGAAAAACTACCAGTTCTATATTAATTACCAGCATCCATGGCCAGGCGGCAGTTGCCAGACGATGGTTACGGGTGAAGTGATCCTTGCGGGAAATATTGTATATAGTCAAAATAATATTTCGCAGGTGAGCCCATTAAATTATGTTTTCAGTAGTGCCGGATTTTATTGTGTGAAGTTCAGGTTGAAAGTGAATGGGATTACCTGTGACAGTTGCACCATATGTTTTAACGTGGTATGTGCTCCTTCATGTGTTTGTGTTGAAGGCTTCCACTTCACCGGCAACCCGGTGATCATTGCAAATTTACCCGCCATACCAAATGGCAATGCAGGCAACGCTATCATCTTCCCGCCACCGGTAGTTTGCAACAGCGTCCTGGCCAGGCCTTTGACCTGTAGCACCTACTATAGTTTTTATAGAAATTACGTTAACCCGTACATGCTGCCATGTGTTGCCAAAGACAGTGCGGTTATTATTAAGAACGGTATTGCGGCCCCCTTGGTAATTAACCCGAACACAACTCCGGGCAATCCTATCTCTTATACGTTTACACAACCCGGCAACTATTGCGTGAAGCAGTATCTTGTTGTTAATGGTGCAATATGTGATAGCTGCGTTATTTGCTTTACTGTTGAATGCCCCCCACCATGCAATTGTAATTCATTCGCTTTCCGGGGGGATCCAACCATTACTTTCTCTATGGGGTCTGTGAGGGGAGTGCCGGTTGTTTCAACATTGAGTTCAGGATGCGAAACTTCGCTCGCTACCCAGTTGCAATGCAAAAGGCCTTACAAATTCTTTATTAATGCCGGGCCGATAGCTGCACAACTTCCAGCAGGATGCGTGGCCACAGTGAAGGCAACGCTGTTAAAGAATAATGTAGTGATCAGCACATTCAATAATGTGTCTGCGGCGAACCCATTTAATTATACATTTAACGGTGAGGGAATTTATTGTATCAAATATGAATTATTCGTGGGCGGATTATTGTGCCAAACCTGCACCCAATGTTTCTTTGTAAAATGCTGTCCTGTATATTACACATTGCCCGCGCTGAAAGGTGTTTTCACTGGCTGTGTTTTAGGAGGAACAACGCAGATCTATAACGATTCAACCGGTGGTACTTTCCGAAGCCTTGATACTACAGTGGCGACGGTGGACAACAACGGTATTGTAACAGCGGTTAATTATGGTACTGCGATCATCGTTTACAACTGGATAAAAAATCCATGCGATTATTATGTAGTAGCCGAGTACACGGTACCGGTACTTACGGCATTGCCTGCAATTACGGGCAATGGGGCCATTTGCAGAACAGGCGACTCTACGAAATACTCAAACACAGGCGCACTAGGAACCTGGACCAGCAGTGATCCCGCTATTGCGTCGGTTAGTACGGGAACCACCAAAACAAAGAACACCTGGGTGCGGGGCATCTCGAGCGGAATGACAACCATTATTTACAGTGTGCCTCAATTGGGCTGCACGGTACGTGTTTCGAAAAATGTGCTCGTTCACAATATTGTGATGGAACCAACAACGGGGCCCGCTAACGTTTGCAAGGGCCAAACCATTTCCCTGCAGAACGGTACAACTGTGCCTGGAAACTTCAGCAGCCAATGGCTGAGTACCAACACGCGGGCTTCGGTAGATAACAACGGGTTGGTTACCGGTTTAAGTGCAGGTGCAGCAAATATCAGGTACCAGTTAAATTATGCCAGCCCCGAATCCGGCACTTGTTCATCGGCTACCGACCGGGCTATTACCGTGTATGCAGTACCGTTAGCACCAACTATATCGGTGCTTGTGCCACCTACTTTTGCCCCCGGCAGCAGCAGCATTTGCCTTTTCAAGACATTTGTATTGAGAGGTAATGTGGCAGGCGGCGTATGGACCTCAGCAGGATCACTCACTGTGAGCAGCAATGGTGTTGTTACACCAAGCTCACCCGGCATCGGCACTGTTACGTACAGCATATACAACAGTTCGGGCTGTAGCAGTTCCAAAACAGTAAGTTATGATGTAGCCAGTTGTGAGCAATACAGCAAGGGCCAAGCTGCGCCCGTAGCAGGGATCAAGGTGATAGCCACGCCGCCCCTGAAACCTTACGAAATCCTGCTTTATCCAAACCCTACGCAGGATAAGGTGTTTTTTAATGTGGATGCAATAGCAGGGGAGGGAACAGTAATCCTTACTGATATGCAGGGAAAGGAATTGGAAAAAGCATTATTTAAGACGGGGATCAATTCGCTTGAAACCGGAAGATATGCAAGCGGGATCTATTTTGTAACGTTTAAAACGAAACATGGTTCCCAGACTGAGAAACTGATCATCGAATAGACATTAATTTGTTGTGAAATGAGCCCTGCTATTGTGGGGCTCATTTTTTTTGTGGCATATCGAATTCAATGCGGTCAATATCTGCATGATGAGTATATTTTTTTCCTTGCAACCCGGTTGCCAGGCCGGGATCTGCTGTTGCTGTCAGTTTCAGGATCTACCGAATTACAGTTTAGGCCTGGGATTCCCTTGGATTTTTTTTCATTTCTATTTTTGCTTGCAGGTACCAAAGATTTACGGATTGAATTTAACACTATGCAAGCTGTTGTACTAAGGCCTCTTTTTCATTCTGGAGCCTGGCAAATCGGGATTTTTTTTCCCATGAACAAAACAATCAACGCAGCAATACAAAGAATCAAGGGCCTGGGAAAAATGCGAGCAGATGCACTGGATACCATGATCAACATTGCCGAAAAAGAACTGAATATTCCCATCAGAAAAAAGCCTGGAGCCCGAGAGTCTAACAAATGAAAGAGGTAAATCGACAGTACAGTCTGCAATCGCTGGCGCCTGTGTGCGGGCCTCACGCACAAAAATTACTGCACAACCTCCTGGCCTACCTCAAAACTTTCTTGTAGATTTGTGCCAACTCCACTTGTGCCAAAATGTAATTGGCACAACATCCATTGGCACAAAATAAGAAAACTGAAAACATTTCCTGCAATCCGTAAAAATGCCGGCCTTAGCTAGCAACCCCTTCTGGGTATCTTGATGTATCCGGGCGCCTTGGTGCGTGCCCCAGGCACAGAAATTACTGCCGGTTGAATACGTTGAAATCCTATTACGAGCAGGTACCCGGCAAAGAGAAATTTTTTTGGGAGATACCAGGGCCAAAAAAACCACTGCAGTTGCCCAATGTTTTAGGAGAAAGGGAGCTGGCCCTGCTGTTTAATGCGTTGGTAAGTAAAAAACATGAGGCTGTATGGTTTACTGCTTACAATGCAGGCCTTGTGGTATTGCAATTGCCGCCGCAACACTACATTCTGCTACATAAACCCTATTAATACTTGTATATTTTACATTTGTTAATAAATATTTTGTAGATGCAATTTCATTTAATATCTTAATTGTTCAAGTCTATTACTCTACTTAAATAAAAAATAGAAAATGCTAATTAAAAAATTCAATGTCCCGGAACCTCCTAATGGACTGAAGTCAATAAAACTAGAGCGGTTAGGAAACTTAGTTGTGTTGATTGGAAAAAACGGATCTGGCAAAACCCGGGTTTTGAATTTAATTGAAGATTATCTTACAAATACACTTTCAGAAAAAGAGATATTAAACGGAAGTATTGAAGGTGCTCCAACAATTATAAATAAATTAGCTGAAGAAATTCAAGCATACAATACATATTCCGCACTTCTTGTCGATTCGCAGGAAGTTGGACGTCAAAGACAAACTCGTCCAAACGATAAAGCATTAAATGAGAGACAAAGGCAACTACGAGCTGAACTTAAGGCTCTACAACCGCAATTAAGCCAATCTAATCTTGGATTTGATGTAGTTAAAACTAAAATCGAAGAACTTAACACTCGTCTTCAAAATGAAATACAAAAAATTAGGAAAAACTACGTAAAACGAATAAAGTTTTCCGAAATTAAAGAGCTTAAAGATTCTATTTCAGAAAGTACAGACGAAAATCAATCATTTGAATCGTTGATTGAGACAGTAACAGAAAATCTAGAGTACAATGAATTAGGTGTCATAAGTGCATCCTCCTTAAATTATCTGAAAAAATTACCTAATCAATTAGTATATGACTGGATGGATTGTAAAGGTGATACAAAAAAATTAGAAAAGCGAGTGTCATTTTCTAGATTTAAGTCATTAAGCGAAATATTTAATCAAATTTTTGGAAAACAATTACAATGGGAAATCAACACCATTAATTCAAATATTACTGATCAAGGTTTAAATGCGTTGATATTGGGCCTCTGGACCATTAATGGTAGGGAATTTAATTTTGAAGAATTTTCTGATGGGGAAAAGACCCTATTTATTTATGTTTTACTCTTTTTTCTGCTTTCTCAAAATGCAGGAATAAGATTAAAACAGAGCATTCTTATCATAGATGAACCTGAATTACATCTACACGCAGACGCAGAAATTGAGCTTTTGAATAGCATTCGCAAAATCATAGGCGAAGACGGGCAACTATGGATTGCCACTCACTCCATCAACATTTTGTCTCATGTAAATTATGATGAAGTGTTTGTAGTTAAAGATAATATTATACTTCGTCCCTCAAAAACTATTCAAAGGGAGGCTTTAACCGAGCTATTTACTATACAGCATAGAGTAGAAAAGTTATCAGAGTTTTTAACAAGTATTACAGAATGGACATATGTAAACTTCATGATTGAATGTTTTACTAATCCCGATGTAATAGAAACTGCTCACAACACAGATCCACAAATTGCAGCATTTAAAGAAATTTTGAAAATGAATTCTGGTTCCAAAAAATCTCTTCTACTTGATTTTGGTGCTGGAAAAGGAAGACTTTCAGAGCAAGCATTAGATGAACAGTCACTTACCGAACGCTTCGAATATTGTGCACTTGAACCCAATACTTCATTTCATGAGAAACTTAGTCAAAAAGGCATTGCCAAAATTTATTCAAAATATTCTGAGCTACAAAATAACTATTTTGATTTTATAGTATTATGTAACGTTCTACACGAAATCACAATTGACGAATGGATACCGACAATTAATAAAATTATTGATTCGTTAACCGAAAATGGCTTTTTGATCATACTTGAAGCAAAAATTCTTACAAAAGGTGAGTTTATAAGAAAAGCTGGTTTTTTATTATTAGATGAAGCGGAAATTTCGAAATTATTTAGTCTGGGCACCTCATTAGAGTCAATAAAATTACAAACAAAAACTGAAAATATTACCTGTGTTGTAATTGAAAAACAAAAGCTTAAGCCGTTAACTCAAAACCAACTCATTGAAACTTTAGATACTCTTGAAAATAATGCTTATGACAAGGTAAAAGACTTAAAAGCAAAACATCCTTCTGATATCGAAATAAATAATAAATATGGTCGTCAACTTGCGTTTTTATCTCAATTATATATTAACGCTCGTTTGGCAAAGGAAATGCTCAGACAACCAAAAGCAAAATTTAACGCGACAAAAGTTGATGAAATGACAATTTCCAACTAAGGGTTCTTGGTTTTAAATATCCGTTAGTCAAAAGAAAATAACTCTCCAAAGCAACAGCACACAACATTAAGAACACTATCCGCAAGCCCCCACATAAAAAGCCCCCGTTAAAAGTGTATTTAACGGGGGCTTTCGGTTAGTGTTTGTTGACCGACGCCGGGAAGCCTGAGGCGAGTTCCTATAGGAGGGTAAGTAGCTATTGATTTTCGTTTTGCTGATAAAAGAACGCAACGCCAGGTGATACAACTGTGGCGTCGGTTATTTTTTTTATCATTTGCATATAAGTTCCCTTACCCATAAATCAATTATAGTTTTCATTTTATTACCACAATGAGTGAACTGTTTTTTTTAAGTTCACGCATATTGTTTAGGGCGGCAGATCGGATATTGAATTTTGTTTTAGTTGTTGCTGGTTTTGTTTCAATGCTATATAGTTTATTGTTACCTGGTAAGTGATGCTGATAAGCACAAGCTTACCTTTATTGCAGGTAGGGCAGATTGTTATGTCACGGCCATGCTTCTCCAGCAGGCGTTGGCTTACCGGCACTTTTACTTTTACCGGCAGCGGTTGTAATTTTAATTGCTTCCGGATGTCATTGAGTCGTTGTATTTTACCATGATTCTGTAGCAGCCCATAGTGGCGGATCTTTACAAAACGGCGTGGCAGAATGTGTTGTTCAAACCGCCTATGGAACTCTGCATGGCTGAGCTTCATTTGTTTTTGCTTATTGCCATCTGCGTAATCTTTGTATTTAAAAACAACGCTGCTTTCCGTAATATCCTGGATACGATGCGCCGTAATGGCGATCTTATGAGT
>JBDSBG010000034.1:0-11188 GCA_039921685.1 Ferruginibacter sp. | reverse complement strand
GCGCCATCGTTCATGGTTGATGCATTGGCAGCAGTAACGGTCCCGTCTTTTTGGAATGCACCCTTTAATTCAGGGATCTTGTCAAATTTTACATTAAAAGGTTCTTCATCTTTTTTTATTAAAACCGGGTCGCCATTGCGTTGGGGAATCTCCAGGGAGATTATCTCGTTATCAAATCTGCCATTATCCGAAGCCGCCTGGCTTCGTTTATAACTTTCAATGGCAAAAGCATCCTGTTCGGCACGGCTTATCCCACATGTTGATGCACAAAGTTCAGCAGCATTGCCCATTGCTTTTCCATCATATACATCTGTTAACCCGTCTTTGGCCAAACCATCAATAAGTTGGGTATTGCCATATTTGTTGCCCCATCTCAGGCTGTCGGCATAAAAGGGCACGTTGCTCATACTTTCCATTCCGCCGGCAACAACAATTTCCGCGTCTCCCAACATGATGCTTTGTGCGGCCTGTGAGATCGCCTTCATGCCACTTGCGCAAACCTTGTTTATGGTGGTGCAATTCACTTCGTTGGGAAGCCCGGCAAATTTGGATGCCTGTCTTGCAGGCGCCTGTCCCAGGTTGGCCTGTACCACAGAACCCATTAAAACGTCATCCACCAGCTCAGGCTTTATTCCTGCTTTTTCAACTGCGCCTTTTATGGCAAAACCGCCCAATTGTGTGGCTGAAAAAGCTTTTAATGACCCGCCAAAACTGCCTATTGGCGTACGAACTGCGGAGATGATATATATTTCTTTCATGTAGTATAATTTAGCGCTGCAAAGTTAATGGTAATCCCCTGAGCTTTTATTCGCTTTGATGAATTTTTAAAATACCCGCCAGGCTGTTTTGGGGAAAAACGACGGAATCCTCGTACAGAATGGGTTAATTTTGACCGTTAAAACCCTGCAAGTAACCGAAGGGAAATTGCAGAAAATAATTTCTCGTAATTATTTGCATATTCGCATTTGAAATATTACTTTTGCTGAATAAATAATAGAATTACTAACCTATTAATTTATAACTGATTATCCAACCTTTTGAAAAACGATTACCTTTGTCTTCCAGTATTCAATTAAACCATTGAATTCATTCCTAAGAATAAGTCCTCTGAATCGAAGTTGAAATGCTTCTTTTTACCTCAAAATCCACACTGCGAGAAATCTCCATTGTTACCTTTGTATTGAAAAAATATAATATAATTATAGCGTAATTGTAAATGAAATTTATGGCTCGACCCCTCTCATTGTTAGGTTTGTTTTTTGTGCTTGTTTTGGCTTCTACTTCCTGTGTAAGTACGCAGAAAGCTACTTATTTCAATGACGCCGGGGATACCACTTTTTCAACCAGGCCCGACGATGCTGCTGATGCACCTATTCTTAAAAATGATATCCTGAGTGTAACGATAAGCAGTGCAAATGCTGATGCCTCTGCACTTTTTAATACCAGCAACAATTACCAGACAAGTTCAACATCCAGCACCGGAACTCAAACTTCGGTATCGGGATACCTGGTCAACAGTGAAGGTTTTATTCAATTGCCGATACTCGGAAATATTAAAGCCGCCGGCCTTTCGAGAAAACAATTAAAGTCAGATATTACAACAATGATCCTGGATAAGAAATTGCTCATTGACCCGATCGTCACCATTCGTTACCTCAATTTTGAGGTCACAGTTTTGGGAGAAGTTGCTCATCCTACCGTGATCAATGTGCCGAATGAGAAAATATCATTGGTTAAAGCCCTTGGCCTTGCAGGTGATATCACTGTTTATGGAAAAAAAGACAACGTCCTGCTGATAAGAGAGAATGATGGCAAAAGAAAGATCAAGCGAATCAATATGAATTCGAGGAATTTCCTAACATCATCCTACTATTATCTGCAGCCAAATGATGTTATTTATGTGGAAGCCAATAAGGAAAAGGTGGCGCAGGCAAGCCGCAACCAGGCACTTTTACCAACGATCTTAAGTGGCTTGTCGGTGATAGCAGTAGTGTTAACGCAATTAATAAAATAAATTGACAAGGAATTAATATAAATGACGCAAGGAAAACAAAATAAGACCCCTTTACAAAAAGAAGACAACATGGTGACCCAGATGTTGTCGAAGTACATTACGTACTGGCCGGTGTTCCTGGTCTTTATGGTATTGGCAGTAGCGGGAGCTTATGTTTACTTAAGATATGCAACGCCAATGTATGAGGCTACTGCAACGCTTATCATCAAAGATGAGAAAAAGGGTTACGAGGATAAAGGAATGGAAGGTATAGGTAATATGGGGACAAAGAAGATCATTGAAAATGAAACAGAGGTATTGCAGTCAAGAATGCTGATGGATAATGTGGTGAAGACGCTCCATTTGTATGCGCCGGTTTCGATTGAAGGAAAAGTAAGGGCAGTATCTGCTTACCTTAGTTCGCCCTTGCAAATCGTAGTTGCAGATCCTGATTCTATCAAAGAATTTCCAAAGGTTCATTTCAGCTATGACCAGGCAAAGGCTGCAGTTTCATTGAATGGAAAATATGCAGGGCCAATCAACGAATGGTTAAGCACTCCTTACGGAAGATTGAAATTTCTTCCTAATAAAAAATATGTGCCTAGTAACCTGGGGAAAGGATATTATTTTTCCCTGATCCAGACAAAGGAGGTTACAAAAAGGATATTAGCTAGCCTTAAAGTTAGCCCGGCAAGTAAATTAGCCAGCATTATCAACTTAAGTTACAGGGATGAGATCCCCCAAAGGGCTGAAGATGTACTGAACCAGCTTATCCTCACTTATGACCGTGCGGCGATCGATGAAAAAAACAGCCTGGCGAAAAATACACTTGAATTTGTAAATGAGCGACTCGGGATCGTTAAGCATGAC
Source organism: Ferruginibacter sp. (assembly GCA_039921685.1). Classification (GTDB taxonomy): domain Bacteria; phylum Bacteroidota; class Bacteroidia; order Chitinophagales; family Chitinophagaceae; genus Ferruginibacter. The sequence continues at coordinate 8,325 of JBDSBG010000034.1, read as the reverse complement.
CTGGATTCGGTGGAAAAAAATGTTCAGCAGTACAAGGCTTCGAGCGGAGCAACCGATATTAGCACACAGGGACAGCTCTATCTTCAGAGTGTGAGCAGTAATGACCAGGAAGCAGGAAGAATAAAAGCGCAGCTTGCCGGCATTGCCGAAGTGGAAAAAACGATCAGCAATGGAAATGGCAGCGGCGGACTGATGACCTCTGGCATTAGCGACCCAAATCTTACACAGTTAATGAATGACCTGAATAACAAAGAGCTGGAATATCAAAAACTCAAAAGTACAGTAGCTGAGAATAATCCAATACTTGTTTCATTGAGGGAACAGATCGAGAAATTGAGGCCAACGATCCTTCAAAACGTACAGAACCAGAGAAAAAGCCTGGAGGCAAGTATGGGATCTATTTCTTCGAGTGCCAACAAGTTTAGTGGAATGCTGAGTGCCATTCCTCAAAAAGAAAGGCAATTGCTCGAGATGAACAGGGACCAGAATATCAAGAATGGCATTTACTCGTTCCTGTTACAAAAGAAAGAAGAAAGTGAACTTTCATATGCCTCTACATTATCCGACAGCAGGGTGGTAAACCAGGCACAATCAACAAAAGCGCCGGTGAGCCCCAATAAAATGCTTATTTATCTTGCTGCAGTAGCGTTGGCATTTGGAATTTGTATTATTTTCATCAGTGCAAGAGAAGCGTTTAGCCGCAAGGTATTGTACAGGCATGAACTTGAGTCTATGACCCATGTTCCTATTATCGGCGAAGTTGCTTTCAATAATTCAAAAGATGAATTAGTGATACAGGCAGGGAAAAGAAGTTTTATTGCTGAGGAATTCCGGAAAATAAGGGTTTCTTTACACTTTCTTGGAATTGATGCATCCAAGAAAAAGATACTGGTTACTTCAAGTATTCCCGGGGAAGGCAAAAGTTTCATTGCCGCTAATCTTGCAATTAGCAATTCGTTGAGCGGGAAAAAAGTTGTACTCGTAGACCTCGATCTGCATAAACCAGGGTTGGGTAAAATTTTTGACAAGTCAACCAATGATGCTGGCATGAGCGATTATCTTACAGGGGAAAAAGATCCGGAAGATATTATCAAAAGAGTACCGAACTTTGATAACCTTTTTTTCGTTTCTTCTGGTACGCTTCACGAAAGTCCGTCAGAACTTCTATTGAATGGAAAAGTGAAAGAATTTGTGGCATACCTCGAAGGGATTTTTGACCTGGTGATCCTTGATACTGCGCCGGTAATTTTAGTAACTGACGCATTTGTACTTACGCCGCTTGTGAATGCAACCTTATACGTTGTGCGCCATAAGTACACACCCAAAATGTTGGTAAAAAGAATAGATGAAAATATGAGAATAAACCCATTGACAAATCCCGGCATCATTTTCAATGGTGTTAAAACAAGGGGATTTTTCAAAAATAATTATGGCTACGGTTATGATTATGTATATGGGGACAAGCAAGGTAAAAAAGAGAAGAAAGACAAAAAGGCACTAGCTAAGAATTTAAATTAAGATCCGCTTTAAAACAATAATATCTCCTGAAAAAGCAATTCGCTGCAGCACGTGCTGTTGGTTGAATTTCGCCGGCATATCCTTTATAAAAGACTACGAACTATCTAATCCAGTGAGAAACTGCATAACTCACCATTAAAATGACCAAAATGAAAAAGAATTGGTATGCAGTTTACACTAAGTCACGATGCGAAAAAAGAGTATCGGCTTTGTTAACAAAAAAGAAGATCGAAAATTATTGTCCCTTAAACAGAATTGGACATTCGATCGACAAAAAGAAAATGGCCCTTGAGCCCCTTTTCCCTGCTTATGTATTTGTGTACATATCAGAAATGGAAATGGCCGCGATCAGGCAAACAAGTGACGTCGTCAACTTTGTTTACTGGTTGGGAAGGCCGGCAGTAATTAAAGACGTTGAGATCGAAAGTATCCAGCATTTTGTGAGTGAACACACAGATGTGGTGCTTGAGAAAACAGCTGTAAACGTTTCCGATATGGTACGTATCGTAAGCGGCCCTTCTATGGAATTTGAAGGCAATGTTGTATCAATTAAGAATAATAAGGTGAAGGTAACCCTCCCCTCATTAGGCGTAATGATGACAGCAGATGTTCAAAAGTCGAACGTTGAACTGCTTGATTATTCCTACAAGTTAAGGAACATGGTTTCTTAACCCGAAAGGAGAACAAATGGAACTACGTATCATGCAAAATAATGCAGGCAGCAGCTTCGTTATATTGGTAACAATATATGAGGGTGACGTTATATAACTCTTCATTTATTTTAATTAAAGATTTATTTAACCTCATTATCAATGGTTTTCAATAGAAGGAACATTGCAGCTTTTCTGCTTTCAAAATTCTTAATTCTGTCCGGTAAGGTTGCCAGGGTCAAAAAAAAGGCAGCTAATGGGGATTTGATCCTGTCCGTTTACTTTCATGATCCCAGTAAAAAATTATTTGAATCCTGTGTAAAATGGTTCCTTAAAAAAGGATATTCATTTATCTCAACAGACGAGCTGGCGCTTGTGGCCAAGGGCCAGTTGCCTTTTCCAAAAGCCGCGGTCATTTTTACTGTGGATGATGGGTGGAGAGGGAATAAACCAAATATTGCATCGGTCGCAAACAAATACAAGATCCCTGTTACTATTTTTGCCTCTACGCAGCCAATCGACACCGGGGAGGCATATTGGTGGTCATATATAGCCGCAGGAAATAAGAAAGGAATGGTCAGCCAATCTGTTTCGGCTTTGAAAAAAGTGAGAAATGAAGAACGAGTAAGGATTGTTAATGATATTAAATCACGATTGCCGCTAAAAAGAGAAGCCCTCACTATTGAAGAGTTGAAGGAAATCTCAAATGCAGGTTTTGTAACGATCGGAAGCCATACAGTCACCCACCCTATATTAATAACTTGCTCAGATGAACAATCGGCCCGTGAAATCAGTCAATCAAAGAAAACACTGGAAGAATGGCTGCATAAAGATGTAATACATTTTGCATATCCCAATGGGCTTTACAATGCCCGGGAAATTGGTTTTTTAAAGGATTCAGGCTATAAAACGGCCTATACCACAATCCCTCAGTATATTACACCCGAAAATTTTAATGATTTATATACCTTACCTCGTTTCGATGTACTTGAGGATATTTCTTTTTCAGAAAATATCTGCAGGATGACCGGAGTATGGTTTAATAAATTTTAATAAATCAGTTTATGGGTGGACTGTCGATTCCTCAGATCTTAGGTATTCTTACTTTTCTTGCATTTTTCGTGTTGATGTTTACTGCAAAAAAAGCAGTGGATAAGAACCGGTTGTTTATTCAATACATTTTATTGGCCTATCCCCTTATCGCGATTTACGTGATACCAGGTGCACTTGGGCTTAATACTTTTCACCTCACGAATTATTTGTTTTACTTTTTTTTTCACAAAGGAAAAAGACACGAGTTAAAACATGGGAAATTGTATCTCTTTCTTTTTGGTACTATTGTATTGGCCGGTGTCATGGGTTGCTTTGGTGCAGCTACACTTACAGCAGATACTACGCGTGCCATTATAGAATTCTTCGCCACATTTATTTATGCAAAAATTTTGGTTGATGAGTGCATTGATGATCCACATTTTTTTTACGAGGTAATAAAATGGTTGAAAATAACAGTGCTGGTATCACTGGTATTCCTGGCGATACAATTTGTAGTTGGAGTAAACTTCTCTTTATCAAAAACACAAAATCCAAATGTGTTGCAGGAAGTAGCTACCCGGTATCCCAGTTTTTTCCAGGATCCTCAAAAATATGCGCAGTTCCTTGCTGCAGGAAGTTTTTTATTCTTAATGAAAGAATGGAATACATTTAAATTGCCCGTAAAAAATTATATATTTCTTGTATTGACGTTGGTTGCCATCCTTTACACAGGCGGGCGTGGTGGCTTTGGAGGCTGGGTGCTTGGCTTTTCGTTGATCGTTATTTTTGGAAATGCAATGTATAAGATCTACGCCGTACTTATTGGTGGAGTGATGTTCACGCTGATATATAATTTCTCAGACAGCTTTGCTGTATTTAACCGCACTGATAAAGTAAGTGATTCTTATGAATTTCGTTTTGGAATATGGAAAGATGCCTATGGTATTTTTTTAGACAATCCGCTCTTCGGTATTGCACCGGGCAACTATGCCAATTATGTTTCGGTTCACAACCCCGACCAGTTTTGGATGTTTGATAACGAGGTCACTTACTATGATCATCCTGAAAGCGGCTATTTGAAATTATTAACAGAGTATGGCGGTGTTGGGTTTGTTGCCATCATATTATTTATCCTGCTTCCTATGATATTTTCATTGATCAATTATTTAAAAATACGTGATACCACCTTCCTGTTAATGGTCTCCTCCATTCTTAGCTGGATGGTTGGATTTTATACTGTGTATTCGTTGGGTGATATAAGGATACAGGTATTGATCGTAACCATCATTTGCCTGCTGATAACAAATTACAAAAGGTTTGAAGAAGTAGATGAAGAAGAAGATGAAGATGAACCCTTAATAGAACCGGAACAAGCATATGCCCACTAAATTTAAAACCCTTATCTCTTCAAAACTCAAAACAAGCCTGTTTAAAAACAGCATGTGGGGGGTGATGTCCAATATATTCCAGAATATATTGTTCAGCGTTTTTTTTATCGTGGTTGCCCGGCGTTATTCCATACCGGATTTTGCAAACTATATTATTGCCAATACCATTTATTCATTCGTTGTGGGTTTCTCCTCTTTGGGGCTGGGCCAATGGTTCATCAGGGAACTGATCAATACAGAAGATAAACGCAAGCTGATCGATAAATTTTTCAGGATACAATTGCTAGTGGGAATTTTGTTTTACGGGGTTAACATCGCTTTATCGTTTGCGTTATATGATAGCCAGCTAATAAGAACACTGGCAGTGTTCATTGGCATAAATGTGATCTTCGATAATGTGATCTATGTAATAAAATTTATCAACGTAGCAGAAGGTGAGCAGAAAAAAACATTCATCATACTTACAGCCGAAGCGGTACTGAAATTTTTGATCGCCTGCCTCTTGTATGTAGTCACGATCGATATTGTTTACTTATCGGTTTTTCTTATAGCATTGCGGCTGGTAACATTAAACCTGTTCATCAAATTTGGAAGTTCCAATTTATTTAACCTCAGGCATATTTTTGCTTCCAAAATTTCGCTGACAGAAGTAAGGTCCATCATTGGGAACAACTGGGCATTCATCATCATCGGCAGTATTTCTGTTGTGTACTGGCGCATTGGAAATATTCTTGTATCAAAAGTGCTGACCGAAGCAGATGTAGCTCATTATGAAGTGTCGTACAAACTTTTTTCGATGGCAGAAATATTGCCTGTCATCGTATCTACATCAATTTACCCCATGTTGTTAAAAGCATTTAATACCGGCGAGAAAGAAATGCACAAAGTATATAAGAATGCATTTTTGGTTTATGCTTTGTATGGTCTGCTTGCTTTTACATTTGTGTTTTCTTTTGCCGACTTTTTTGTTCCCCTTTTATTTGGAGCAAAATTTTCAGTGGCATCCGTTTATTGCACAGAAATGTTTTTAACCATTCTAATATTCCCCACAGCTTTATTGCAGGCAAATGTGCTGGTAACGATGAAACTGGAAAAAATAGATATGTGGTGTAATATTGCAAGCCTGCTGATCAGCCTAACGTTGATCGGTATTGGATTTTCTAATTATAAATCTCTTTCTGTAGTTAACTATGCAATATTCTTTTCATTCCTCTCTTTTCATATTATCCAGGATGTGATCCTGATCAGGAGAAAGATAACATCCATGGGTCATGTAGCCATGTTTTACATCTGCAGTGCTGCGATGATTGGGGCTTATTATTTTTTATCAACCCAAATCGATAAAGCGTACAGTTTCTTTCTGTTCTGGGGAGTCGCTGCTGTGTTTGGTGCGGCCGTTTACGTTATGTTTAACAAGAAAAAGATTGCGTTTGTTCCTGAAAATAATAATGACCCGGTAAACTAATTTTTACAAAAACCCGTTATACGGTCGAAATATGGTTGTGATCTACTATACATGTCCTTACTACCTTGATACATCAATTGAAGTGATCAAGGCTATTAAGCGTTCCGTTGAGCTTCATATTGTGATTGAAATTAATCCTCCATGTAAGAACAGTACACTGATCAACATTGAAAGCCTGAATGGTTTGAAAGAAATTGAAACCGGCGAAAACGTACTTGGAAAAGAAAAATGGGAACAGTTCAAACCATACTTTGAGGGCGCAGCCAGTGTGACTTTTGCTGTTCAGTCTAACCAAAGAAGTTATTCACTCAGCAGTCTAAGAAAAGCATTCAGGCTTGGTAAGTATTTAAAAAAGTTTAATGCCGACATCATCCATTTTGATACCATAACGACAAGGGCTATGGGCCTTTATCCATACATCAGATCGAAGAAATTATTCATAACTGTACACGATCCCCTGCCCCATTCGGGTGAGGCATCCTGGAAAGAGAATTTACCTAACTGGGTGTTTCTAAGTTGGGCAAAAGGCTTTTTCTTTTATTCCGACTTTGCATCAAAACAATTCAGCGGGCATTTTACTTATACAAAGGGGCCAAAGAAAACCGTAAGATTTCAACCTGTTACCTTCATTTCATATTTTGAAAGTGAACTGCCGCCCCCGCCCGACATGATATTGTTTTTCGGAAGGCTTTCCATATATAAAGGAATAGACATTCTTATACAGGCAATTCCAAAAGTGCTTCAAAAATATCCGAATGAAAAGTTCATGATCGCCGGTGCGCCCGTGCCCGGTTTTTCATATGATGAATCAATTGTAGAAAAATATAAAAATAATATAACGATTATCTCCAGGTTCCTGGATATGGATGAACTGGTGAAGTATATCGAAAAGGCTAAATTTGTGGTTTGTCCATACCGGGATGCAACACAGAGTGGTGTTTTGATGACTGCGCTTGGTGTAGGGAAAATGGTGGTTGCTACAGATGTAGGCTCTTTTTCCGAATATATCCAGGATAATATCAACGGCATGCTTTGTTCACCAGATCCTGATGCTTTAGCAAATAAAATAATTGAGGCGCTTGATAATAATAAATACAAACAGATCGAAGCAAGATTGCACAAGGGTTATTCAAATGAGATTGGCAAGGCAAATGAAAATACCATAGTGAACATGTACAAAGATGCCTTATCAAAAAAGTAAGCAGAAATTTTAGTGCCTAAAATTAAATTTATGATGCGCATCATGATACTGGTTCCCGGGTTTCCATTAGATATGGATAACATCAAGGGAGGAGTACATTCTGCCGTTAAAAATTTAATCAACGGATTTGCCAATTTTGATGTTGAAGTAAGGGTAATTTCATTCACCCGGGAGGTAAAGCCGGGAGAAAATGTGAAACATGTAATAACGGACAAGATCGAAGTTCACTACCCGCACGAGGGCCCCTACAACTATCATTCATTGAACTATTTGTTAAGGGGCCCGGGCATTATTAAAAAACACATCAGCGAGTTTAAACCGGATGTTATACATTTCCAGGAAGGAAGTTCTTTCATGTTCACAAGGCTGGGGGGCCTGGAAAAGAAAAAATATTTACAAACAATTCATGGGATGGCATTCGCTGAAGCTAAAAGGAAAAAAACATTCAAAGATAAAATAACCTGGTATTTTAATGGCATGGTACAGGTTAAGATGTTGCCGGAGAATATTATTCACTTGTCAGAATTCTCCGTTAATTTATTCAGGAAGCATAACATCAAGCATCACGTCATTATTCCAAATGCGATCATTCCGCAATATTTTCAGTTAAAGCCAAAACGCAAAACAGAAAACCTGTTGTTATACATTGGCATCATTGATAATAATAAAAACTTGGTTTACCAGTTACAATCTTTAAACGAACTTATTAAACGGGGAAAAAAGTTCACATTAAATGTTTTGGGGGATTTCAGCAATGACTTATACAAGGAGGTGATTGAATCTTATGTAAAAGAAAATAAACTGGAACCCTTTGTAGTCTTCAATGGATGGGTGCCACAGTCAACAGTATTAAAATTTATTGAAAGCAGCGACATACTCGTAGTGTCCTCCAAGCATGAATCGTTACCGATGGTGATTGCGGAATCAATGGCTGCAGGTAAAGTGGTAGTTGCTTCAGCGGTTGGCGGAATCCCCGAAATGATCGATGATACAATTGATGGTTATTTATACGATCTGGATGAGCCCAACAGCCTGTCGGATATTTTAGAAGGACTATATAACAATGATGAG
>JBDSBG010000033.1:0-17509 GCA_039921685.1 Ferruginibacter sp. | reverse complement strand
AGAAAAAAAATTAAAGATTATCAGTAAGCATCACTATTTTTAATCATCATTTTAGCTCTTACAATTATTATCTGACGGGGGGTGGGTCAACATCCCAGAAGGCGGGTCAACATGAACAGAATTTACAGTTTCTGAAACGATTGCTCATATCGAAGAAAATCTTTCACTTGTAAAAGAGGAATTGCTGCATAATATAAAAAGTAAGTACGAAGTAAAATACAACAGGCTCCAAAAGACCGATCTCCCTGCAAATTATTTTGGAAAAGGCGCGACTTTAAAAGGAAATGTTTTTAATGAATTTTCCCAACTGCAGATAGACCTTATTGGAATTGAAAGAAGCAGCATAAAAGACCTGCACCGCAAGGGCAAAGCCAGCGAAGAAATATTGAGAAAACTGGAAAGAGAATTGGATTTAGAAGAGACGAGGTTGCAAATGGAAATGTATAATGGCTGAGAATGAATAAAGAAATTAAAAATAAGTGTTATTTAAATAGGCATGGCGTTCATTTCATGTAATCTCTTGAAAATCCATTCAGCCCATTTTTTATATTCTGCTAACTTAGACACATTTAAAGCTTTACTATTAAAATTTGCTTTCAAAATCACCAACTGACAATACAAATACATGTTTTCACTACTTCCGATTGTGGACTCAATAATATCCTTAAGCTTTGGTGTGATTTGGTGATTCAATTGAAACCTGCCAAAGCTATTATCTTTGATAGCAAACTCAATTGTAAAATACCCCTCATTTAATAATTTTACATTATAGACAACTTGTCCTGTAGACTCAGCATTTCCAGGGTTTTGAATTATTAATTTCGTGTTTTTGGGAACTTTTAATATTCCGTTTCCTGGGTTTCCTTTGAAATAATCATTTCCAAAAGAAGCCAAGAAAATTTTATCAACATCGATTTTATCATAAGATTCTAACTTAATGGGATTATCAATTATATAGTCAGTAGGAGGGATGTACCCATAAGTATTTCTGTTAGGATCAATCGAAAATTGAGAATTTTGGATTGAAATTAAATCTGAAACAATCTTATACTGATTTACTTTTTGTAAAAAAGAAGCTACTTTTATTCTCGGTGGCTCGCCACCTTCTTTAACAGAGAACTCGTTATTGCTGTTACCGAGAAGCTGCTGCGTGATTTGAAATATCTTAAATAATGGTTTTTCAAATCTAGATACATTTTTTATGGCTACTCTTACAGGCAAAAAAGTTGCTTGGTCTATTAATGAAAACGCAGTATAAGATTTATCTATGGTATTTCCACCTAAAACCTGATTGAATAATTCAGATTGCACCTCTTGATTCTTTTCTTGCAATTCTAAAACTTTAGTTTGAGAAGAATTTAGTTCTCCTTGCAAATGATTTATTTTAATTAAGGTATCATTACTTTCCTTTTGAAGTTTAATTATTTGTTCTTTGTCCAGAAGCCGCTCTTTATCATCTTTTCTATCTTTCATACTCTGCGCTATAACGGTAAATATTCCCATGACACCAGTAGCAATTGAAAAAAACATAACCCAGTTCATATTTCTTTTTTTTGGACTCATAAACAAAAGATATTACAATCGATGCAGCCTAAATATAGTTTTAATTTATCTCACTTGATAACACTTATACAAGATCTCAGAATAGATAAATGATTTTAATCTTTAAAGGGCCTTAAAAATTACCTTCCTGAAATTATTATAGGAATAAAATTGAACTAAAAACATAAATATAACAACGAGAAGATACATTATATTCCTTTTTTTACCTCATTTCTTCACCTCCGTTACCTCCTAGCAAACCCCATTCACAAAAGAAAAAGTAATTGCAATAATAGAAAAATTTGACAATGGTTGGTAGCATCCTAATTTTACTTAATATCTTTTAGAGCGCCACGCTTGTGAATCAGAGCATCTTCATATTGATTTTGAACATTGGATTTGTTTGTTAAAAAAGGTTTCTTTACTTGCCCCACTCCATTCTTCCCCTTAACAAAATTGATCATTAACACACTGCCGAGTATAATAACTAATCCAACAACCTGGAAGACGGTAATCTGCTCATGTGCAAAAAACACGCCCAGCAGGATTGCCACGACGGGATTGACGTAAGCATAGGTACTAACCTGGGTGGATGGACGAACCTGCAAGAGCCAAACATAAGCGCTGAAAGCAGCAATGGACCCGAGTACAATGAGGTATGCAACAGATAGCCAGGATTCCAACGAAATACTTCGCCATTGTACAACCTCGAATTCATTGCGTAAAAAACAACCAGGTATAAACGCAATTCCGGCTGCCAGCATTTGCCAACCTATATTTACTGAAACTGAACCGGTGGTTGGTTTATATTTTGAGTAAAGCGAACCAACTGTCCATGCTATAGATCCGATGATTAATATTCCAACTGCGCCGAGCTCCGTATGATTTCCGTTACCTGAAAATGCATCAACGATCTTTTCATAAAACAATAACATTACTCCTGCAAAGCCAACGACCAGGCCTCCGATGGTAAATTTATTCCTGAAATTTTCTGACCACTTTGGCTTATCCAGCAATGTGAACCAAAGCGGCGCCGCAGATACCATGATGGCCACCATAGCACTTGGCAGGTATTGTTCAACCCATATTACGGCACCCGTGCCTACAAACAACATCAGCACGCCACTTATGGCAGCACGTATAATATCTTTTTTTACAAAAACGGGTTCGCCTCTCCACCCCGTCCAGGCCAGCATTAAAACACCGGCAATTAAAAAACGGATTGCTCCCAGGATAAAGGGTGGAAAGTCAACGATCGCTTTTTGTATAAAGAAATACGTTGAGCCCCAAACAATATAAACCGTTGCGAAAGCTATTATCACCAGTAAAGGTGAAACGGCCTTTTTATTTAGAGTATCCATAAAAATCATTTTTCGGAAATAACCAATTGTTGTTGCTCTTTCACCGTTTCCAGTACGATCGTCGTCCGGGTGGAAAGTATGTTGGTGATCTTGCTGAATTTCGTTCTCATGAGATCCATCAACGAAGCTGAATCTGCAGTTCTGATCTTTACCAGGTAACAATCATCTCCTGCAATATGATGCACCTCCTGCACCTCAGGAATTTTAGCCAGCGCTTTTGCTGTTGTGTTATTACCGGGACCATCAGCCGCTTTCATAAATACGAATGCCAAAAGTTTTTGCTTTAATGGCCCGGGATTTAATCGTGTAGTATATTGAAGGATGACTTTTTTTTGCTCTAATTTCTTCACCCGCTCCAAAACAGCCGAAGGAGCCATTTCTAATTCACGTGCAAGGTCTGCATTACTGATGCGGGCGTTTTCCTGCATAAGCTTTAGGATGCTTAGGTCTACCTTGTCTAAAATAATCTCATTTTCCATCTTATCCGGTTTAAATTGACATCAGAATTTTGTTCTGTAAATTTACATTAATTCAGAATAATATTCAAAAATATCTTGTATTTCTACATTATAGTTCTGTAAATAACACGATTTGTTGATTCCATATTTCTCATTCATTTGCAAAGCAGGCGATGAATTTGTTACCGGGTCCAGGAATTTATAATGTTAATCCTAAAATTTAATTCTTAAAATAGTAGTAGGCTTGTCGAAGGTGATCTTCGCAAATAACGCTTCAACCAGCTCGGCCTGACCATCTTTGTTGGCGCAGCTCTAATTGGTATAAGGGAAAAAAATGCTTCTATTTAAAATTCCTGAAAGACTCAATGGCAGCAAGTATCTGCTCTTCGGATTTATTAAAAGTATTGTTGAGGCGAAGTTTTTGTTCAAACAGTTTATGTTGGGTTGGATGCATATATTGAACAACCAAAACAACTTTGTCCCTCGGATCTCCAAGGCTTAGTGGCAGTTGGTCGATCTTTGCAGATTTGAAATGGCTCCAGTCAGTGATGAGTTTACCGTAATAAATGATGCCATTTTTATTAATGATCATTACCGCTTTTTGTATTTTTCTCCTGATGAAATAAAAAGCTGCTGGAATTAATATAGCTACTATCACATAACCCCACACGCCCAGGTTGGTATTGTACTCAAAAATAGATGCCAGCATGCAAATAAAAACAATGGCGGTGATTGAAAGCACAACGGCAGATTCTTTTACGATAAGATCACGGGGGTTGCTGTTTATGGCAGGTTTCATTAAATGGATCGGTATTTATTTACGGTAAGGTAGTTTAACCAGGGATAAACTTATGCAAGATTACAAATAAAAAGTAGATAATATCCCGAACAATGAAATGCTGTTTCTTGCAGATTGGAGATCCAATAAGCCTGTTCAATTCATGCGCTGCGATTATGCCCTTAGCTGCGTCATAATGACGATAAATAGTCAACCTGGGATTGTAAAATCATATAAACAAACAATTAAACCTGAAACAATCCGTTATCCTGACAATCCAATTATCTAAAAATAAAAAAATGAAAAAAACATTATTTGCAGCTTTATTTGCACTATCCGTTTCTTCCCTCTTCGCAAACAGCCTGGCGCCCGGAAGCTCCCATTTAAATTACCGTTCTGACATTGTAAATGCGTCGAAGAACGTAGACATTGTTCTTGGTTCGGCAAACGGAAGCACGGTACATATCGTGAGCAATGCAACATTTTCACAGGCTGGTGTAAGCGCATTTTCGGGAACCGTTACAATATCAGGAAGGCAAACAACAGGAACGATTGCTTTTGCAATTGATGGTAAGGAATTACGCATGGTTTTTAACAGCCCGGATCTAACAAGGCTAACTAAAATAAAATGGGTGGGCGATTCAAGGTCCACCGGACATATATCCATCTTAAATGAAACAGGTATCAATAACTCCCTTGTTTCTCTATTCCGGACTTTTGCATAAAAGCATAATAAAAGAATCAAAAATGGCCGGCACTCGCCGGCCTTTTGCATTGAGCCATTAGTGACTGACTTAATTCAAAGCATCAGCTGTTATAAAATCAGGGCCTGCAAAAGGTTAGATCCAATATAAGGCAACATTTACAACTTTCTTCCGCTCATTACCCTCTTATTTACTTCAAATTTATCACTCTCAGATTTTTTTACCATCAATTTTGGCCTGTCTCCTTCAAAACGCATGTAATAAAGCTGGCCATCATAAGTCACTTTTCCAATTTGCGGTGAATTATAATTGCTGACCCATTGTTCCGGAGAAATTGTGTAAACAGAATTAGCATATTTACTTCCAGGTACAGCAAAAGTTATATTTTTTCCTTCACCATCTTCAAAAGCAATGTCCAATGAATTATCACGGATTTGAGTACAAACACCAGGCGTACCCGCTTTTAATAAAATGATATTGATGTATTTGCCATTCTCTCTTATTATTTTTCCCGAACTAACTTTTGTATCACCTGAAGAAAGTTCCCTTCGAAGTTCTACATCTTTGTTGATGTAGTATTGAAGTTGATCTATAGGAATGGATTTTTGTTCAACTTTATTTCTTGTATCAACGGTGAAGTAATATTTAGATGTACTGCTGCAGGAGCTAAGCGCAATAATGAAAACTGGTACAAGTGTTTGAATGATCTTCATGATAGGTAAGAATTTTTTTTTATTGTTACACGGCTAAAACCAAACGATCGTTTATTTAGAAAGGATTTAGCCAAAAGTAAAATTACAGACAACAGGCGGAGGGAAAAGTTAATATATTACAAAGAATTTAATTTGTGGACTTCCCTTTGAAGGGTGATGCTGGCAAAATACAAATGCGGAAGCATCAGCCAACGTACCTGGTTTGCTTATTTGATCTTCCGGCAAAAGGGAGCTATGCTTTGCTGCTGCGAGATAAATTTCGTTTAGGATGGCAGAATGCGAACAGCTGAGGTGATGAAAAAAAATAATTAGTTTATCATTGTGGGCCGTTTCAAATTCGAAGCATCTTCGACCTGCAAAGGCGAACACAGCAAAAAAAAAGAATTTGCATGATGGGTTCCATGAAGAAATCTTTATTCAAAAAAAAAGCATGAAAGTTAAAATTCTATTAGCTACATTATTTCTATTTATGCTAACCACCTCATATGGGCAGTTTATCACAAGGCTGGACGGGACAAAGTACAGCATGGATAGCCTGGACTTGAAAATAAAGTACCTGATGACGGCCGCTAATGTTTCAGGAATTGCCATTTCCCTTTTTAATGATAACAAGCCTTTATTTAGTAAGACTTACGGGCTGGCGAACGTTCAAAAAAATATTCCATTGCGAAAAACCTCCCTAATGTATGGCGCCTCACTTGCTAAAATGGTGTTTGCATATATTGCGATGCAATTTGTTGAGGAAAAAGTTATTGACCTGGATAAACCATTGGTAGAATACCTGGATAAACCTTTGGTAGAATATTCAATACCGGGCTGGCGTAGGGGCTACCAGGATTTAAAGAACGATGACAGGTATAAACTTATTACAGCCCGAATGTGCCTTACGCATACAACAGGTTTTCCTAATTGGCGCTGGTTTGAAGCAGATAAAAAACTGAAATTTAAATTTGATCCGGGTACACGTTACAGTTACTCAGGGGAAGGGCTATACCTGCTCCAGTTCGTCATTGAGCAGGTTACGGGGAAGGATTATGAAACCATATCGCAGGAACGCGTTTTTAAAACATTTGGAATGACAAATACCAGCCAGGTTTGGCAGAAACGTTTCGATGAAGACATTTGCAATGGGCATAATACAAAGGGAGAACCTTATGAACTCATGAAATGGAAAGAAGCAAGTGCGGGTGGCTCGATGACTACGACCTTAGAAGATTTTACGAAATTTTATACGGCGCTCATATCGTCCCAGGGATTGAGCCAAAAGAGTTTTGAAGAAATGACAACAACTCAAATAAGAATACGATCAAAAAGCCAGTTTGGCCTTCTTGCTGCAGTAGACAGTACGGACAATGATAATATTGAATTGGGGTATGGATTGGGTGTGGGCGTATTTAAAACAGCTTTTGGCAGCGCTTTCTTTAAAGAGGGTCACGATGAAGGTTGGGGGCATTATTCAATTTGTTTTCCGGAGAAAAAAACTGCCATTGTTATTATGACGAACAACGATAACGGAGAAAGTATTTTTAAAGAGCTGCTGGAGTTTGCTATTGGAGATACGTTTACGCCCTGGCGTTGGGAAAATTATCTTCCTTATAATCAGGGAAGATGATTGGCTGGTTGAATGTGTAAAAACCTGTGCTGCTGTTATATTCAAAAATGATACTGAATCAACGTAATGCTGACCCAGTATCATTTGGAAATTTTATACAATGATTCTTTATTTCGAACTCAAGTCTGGTCTTAAGAAAAGTAACTCATTCCAGTTTTCTTCCACAAATTCTGCGGCATCTTTAAGGTATTGGGCATAAGAGCCCTCACCATTTACCGACTCATATATCTCTTTAAATGGTTTACGAAAACCTGCTGCTCTCTCTTTCAGTCCCTGCTTATACCTTGTTACAATGGCATATTGTGCTTTACCTGATGAACTAACCTGGTAAACAGCAATCGTTATGCCCGCTGCTGTCCAGGCCTTTTTCAATTTTTTAATCATAGTAACCACATTATCGCCCTGGCCTATTTTGGGAAATACATGACCAATATTAATTTTATTGGAGTAATCACCCATTGCAACTGTGCTCAACGAATCAATATAAACAGAATAGCCACTCGATTGCCTGTCTGTTAAATAAATTGCTACCGATTTATTCCAATCCATATTGTGTTCTGCACCGAGGTTGCCCCTTGTATCTTCGTCTTCCCAACTTGTTGGCCCCTCAACAATATGATAACCCCCGGATTCGGGACCGGATTGAATCTCAAAAACCCGCCAGCTGGCATTACCTGTATGGTATTTTTGAGCATGTGCGGCCAGGGCTTTTTCAAACTCAAGCACTTTGTCGACTTTTGGATACACCCTTTGGGTGGAAATCAGGGTCTTTGTCTGGCCAATTCCCTGAATCGAAATAAGCACGCAAAGAAGAAAGAACAACTTTGTTTTTAAATGATGTTGGTAATACATTTTGATTGTTTTAATGGTTAAAAAAGGGTTTGATAGTTAATGATCGGGCAAAAAGTAAATTTTGCGGCTCATGCCAGGCATACTGTAAAATTGAGCAAGACAAATCCTTTTAGTGAGGCGAAATCAATCATTCTCTGGTACATTCTCACTTATCTACCGGAAGAATTGTGCAACAGGAGGATTAATTCGTCATCTCCTGATCAGAGTCGGTATTTCAAGTTCAATATTTTTCCAACTTCATTTATTGAAATATCATTTAGACCCTTACATTTCAAAAGATGAATCATAGCTCATTGCCGTTTACTGAAGGCGGATTTACAGATAAGATCACACCGGCTTCAACAAGCTCAGCCTGTATTTGTGAAAATTTACTATTACTCTAAAGTCAGAGGCAAGTGTTGATGCATTTATTTTGCGCTACCTTCATTCAATGAATTCGACCACATCAACGCTGAATTTTTTATTTGCCAAAATACCTCGCAGGCATACACTGGATAATGTGAAGGAAATTTATAGCATCCTAAACGAGTACGAAGCGATATTGAAAACCATTGAAGCCGAAAATGCCTGGTATGAAAAAAACACGCCCAAATATTTTGATGAGATTGACACAGTAAGGTCCCTTGTTAAAAAATCGACTGACAATAAAGCTTCAAAAAAAAATAAAGACCAGTTCTTTGATGAAGCAGCCGGGGCCCTTAAAGATAGTATGCAATCGCTGATTGAGTTATATGCGGATGGAAGCAGGAAAACTGACTAAATGAATTGCTGTTAAGACCTGGGTTTATCCTGGAGTAAGCAAGTTCCGTGGGCTCTACAACTTTACAAACTTTTGCAGTTTTACATCCCCGGTTTTGGTAACCAATTTAATAATATAAACTGATGGAGCTAAGGTGGAAATGTCCATTCCCTGCCCGATATGAGCGCCATCCCAATGTTTAAGCGTTTCACCTTTCATTGAAATTACCTGTATTGATTTTATATCGGCATTGGAAATATCATGGATGTTAAGTTCCTTACCAACTGGATTTGGCGCAATTGTAAAATAGGCAGGATCGCCAAATTTGACGGATCGGATCTCGCTGTATTGGTATTGCCCGTCATTGTCAATCATCTTCAGGCGGTAAAATGCCAACTTGCTGTTGGGTAAATGATCCTGGTTATAACTGGCCGCTGCCCCTTTGGCTTTGATGGATGCAATTGCTTTGAAATGACGGGCATCTTCACTGTATTCAAGCAAATAGTTTTTCAGGTTATCTTCCATCGATGATTGCCATCTTATGTGTGCAGAATTGTTGCGCCTGCTTACACTGAAATCTGCAAGCTTTACCGGCAACACCCCATGTATAACGGGTGGGCATAGGTGCATGAACGGACCCGTGGGATCTAATTGAACAAATGTATAGTAGAAGTCATTGTTTAGGTTCATGAAAAGATTACCGAAAATACCGTGACCCGAAGCCCATAGTGTGTGATCTGCTTTAATGATATAGGAAAATGTTTCTCCTGCGTGAATATCTACAACGTTGCTGGCGCAAAGCACGGGAACATTTACATTGGAGCTTGAAGTGCCACTACCGAGCTGGCCATAGTTGCTATAACCCCATCCATACAGATTTCCATTTTCATCTAACGCAAATGCATGTTCGCCGTCGTCACATGCTGAAAGAGCAATGATTGGTGCAGCACCCACAGGGAAGGTTATTTTAGAAGGGGCATGATATCCACCGGCAAAAGGGCCAATACCCAGGGTGCCGTAGTTTAAATCGGCAGTCTGGGTTCCGAAACTATAAACCTCTCCGGAAGCGTTCAAAGCATAGGCCGCCATCGCATTTCCTTTAATATCCACGATATTGGTAAGACCGGGTATGGTTACTGCAACATTAGAACTATCGGGCGTAAACCACGGATAGCCGCCCGTTATTTTCACTGTTCCATCAGACAAAAGTATAACCGTCGCGCCATGAAAGTCTATACTTGGATCATTATAGCCGGAGCCATACCCAACAGCAACTGCACGAACTGCATTATTGATTCCGAGCATTTGAACGGGAGTTGAGATAAAGTCGTCCACAGTGCCAGTTCCTAATTGCCCTGAGCCGTTACTACCGGCACCCCAAACTGTTCCGTCGTATTTTACAAACACAACATGATAAGCACCGGCATCAACGAACTTCACATTATTCAACATCATTTCGGGAGTAGTGGGTGAAAAATAAAATCCCCATACCCATGCTGTACTGTCTGCCTTGATTGCCGCAGCCATATAACCCATGCTACTGAATTTTACATGATTCATACCGGTAACAGCTACTCCCGTATCGCTGTTGGCCATTGTTATATTGGCAAACACATGTGTATTGTTGCCACCCCATACATAAAGCTGGCTATCGGGCAGGCAAACAGTGCTTGCAAAATAAGATCCCACCTGGTAATTGTACGGTACATACCAGGAGCGCCCGCCAAAGCCGTCACCTACGAGTGAATTTTGAGCGTGTGAGTTGTTGCCACAACAAAATAAGGTGAGAGAAAGTAACAGTGGTGGTAATTTTATTTTTAGAGACATGTAATGTTGGGTTTTGAATGTTATCCTTTCGGCCCGCAGGCAGCGAACCTTGTTTTGTTGCATAACTGCATAATCGCAGCAATTGGTTGGGTATTATCTGTTTTATTTTTAATTAACGAGTCAGCGCACCTAGGGCCGCCAGCTACTTAAGCGATTAACCAGTACCGCGATCAATACGACAATCGATCACGGTCCATTGTGATGAAACAGGATTACGAATCGTTCTTCATCATGCAAAGACATCCATTACGACAGCCCCGGATGCAAAAACCATATGAAAATATGAAATGACCGATTGATGTCTGTGATTTTTTGTGCCTGCATCTGCCCGTACCGTGAAAACACCCTTTATTTGGGCTAACGAAATATTTAACGTGAAGACCCTTACCTTTAAAATACCAACCTACTATTCGCTTATGAAACAAATATTCCTGCTGGCCATGTCGTTGCAGTTTTTTGCATCGGCCTTTTCTCAAACTCCTGAAAGTCTTTTGCAGAAGGTACAACAGCAATACGCTGCTGAAAAAATTTACCTGCATTACGACAAATCCTTTTATGTAGCCGGTGAAAGCGTCTGGTTCAAGGCATATATCATGGAAGGATACATGCCATCTGTGAAAAGCACCGTGATTGCCATAGAACTTCTGAATGATAGTGGAAGGATGATAGACAAAAAAATGCTACCCGTAAGCGGTAGCACCGCTATCGGAGATTTCAGTTTACCCGAAAATCTGCCCCAGGGAATTTATAGCATAAAGGCTTATACAAGGAACTTAATGAATTTCGGATTTGATCATTTCTATTATCATCAATTGAACATCTATAATCCATCCCAAAAAGATGCGGGAGGCGCAAAACCGCCCGGTTCATATAGCGTTGTATTTTTTCCGGAGGCGGGAAATATGATTGGCCATGTCAAAAACAGCATTGCTTTTAAGTGCACCAACAACTATGGACTGCCAAAAGAAATTGAAGGAACGATTGCTGATCCTGGAGGAAAGGAAGTTGCCAGCTTTAAAAGTACTCATGATGGCATGGGCAGTTTTTCCTTTATCCCTGAACCCGGCATTCAATATGTGGCCAGTTGTACAATTGCTGCTTCAAATAAAATCACACAACCGTTACCGGTAGCACTTCCTGAAGGAGTGGTACTCAGTATTACACGCCGGGAAAACAAGACATACTTTTTATTGGATGCAACCACTGTATCAAATGAGAACCTGGTACCAGAATATATTCTAGGTGTAATGGAAAACATGGTAGCTTTCAAAGTGCCCGTACCCAATGCTACCAGGCGGATGAATGGTGAGATCCCGACAGCACAACTGCCCACCGGTATTTTACAGCTAACGGTCTTCAATAAAGCAAATAAACCGCTTGCTGAACGTTTGGTATTTATCAACTCAGGAGATTATATTCCGAATGGCGTTTTTAATAAAAACCGGGTTGACTTGAAACCAAGGGCCAAAAATTCATTTTCATTTGATTTGCAGGATACGCTCTCAGGTACTTTTTCAGTATCTGTTACCGATGTAGATGTAGAAGATAAACCGGAAGATAACCTCGTCAGCAGGTTCCTGCTTACATCAGATATCCGGGGAACTGTTCATGATGCAGCTTATTACTTTGAAAGTAATGATGATCTGCATCAGCAAAACCTGGACCTGGTAATGCTTACAAATGGGTGGAGAAGATATAGCTGGAATGAATTACTGGCAGATCGTTTCCCTTCTATGGCATTTAAAGACCCAGGTTATATCTCAATAAGCGGGCAGGCATCCTATCCCAATACAGGAAAGGCACTTGCAAATGCGAATCTCTCTGCGTTGGTTAAGACGAGTGATAAGAAAACAGATTTTTTATCAATACAAACAGATTCGTCGGGTAATTTTTTTATGGACGGAATGATATTTGAAGACACCGCAAAATTTTATTTTAAAAGTAACCTCACAAAAAATTCGAAGGTTAATACAAAACTTTCTTCGGCAGGATTGAGCAGTATTTTTTACAGCATAAAAACGCCGCTTCCAAAACTTGTGATGGAAACAGCCGATGAAAAATTAAAAACAAAATTGCAGCAAAGTTACGGTCTGAGTAAAACCACAAAATTCAATGGGATTACATTGGATGAGATCAAGCTTAAAGCCAGGGCAAAAAGCCTGCGTGAGTTGTATCAAAAGAAATATGTTTCCGGACGGATGGGCAATGCGACAAGAACGATTGATTTTCTTTCAGATCCGCCAACTTCAAATCAAAATATTTTAAACTATTTAAAGAGCAAGATCAATGGGGTGGATATACAGGGTGGCCCGTTAAATTATTCTATTGTTTACAGGCAATCTATGAGCCTGGGTGGAGGGCGCAATCAAATGAGTATCTTCCTGGATGAATTTGAAGTGGATGCAGCCCAGATCGCTACAATGAGCATTTCAGATGTGGCAATGATAAATGTTTATTCAAGTGGTGGCTTATCCGGTGGCCCCGGTGGCTCCTTAGCCATTTATACAAAGAAAGGTGAAGGCAGCCTTCGTACAGGCAATCTTGAAGGTGAAGAATTTTTAATACAGGGTTTTAGTCCTGCCAAAGAATTTTTCTCTCCCAATTATGAATTAAATAAAGACGATGCTATTTTAACCGATGAGCGCAGCACACTGTATTGGAACCCTTACCTGTTAACCAATGCAGGGAATAAATCCATCCAGTTTTCATTTTATAATTCTGACAAAGCAAAGAAGTTTAAGGTTGTACTGGAAGGCATGCTTGAGGATGGGAAATTGTTGCACGTTGAAAAAATAATTGAGTAGGCGAGGAGCTACTATTCTCCTAACGATCCCGATTGTTCGAAGTTATGACTGGGGGATTTCAAAACGGACCACTCAAATAACTGCATACGCCTTGAGAGGTCGGGAATTTCAAGGCAATGGATGGCCACGTAATTCCGGAAGCATGTTTCAATGAATATGTGCCAAGGCCCACATATAAAAGAGAATCTAATTGGTATAACATGTCAACCATTTTCCATTTAAACCAATACATCATCAACTCCGCCCGCGAATGTCCTGTTAATGCGTAATCAATACCTGCATAAACCCAAAAATGCCTTACTTTTGCAGCCTCAAAACGAGCACAGCAGCACATGAAGAACATCAGAAACTTTTGCATTATTGCCCATATTGACCACGGGAAAAGCACCCTTGCCGACAGGCTTTTGCAGTCCACAAATACTATTAGTGAACGGGACATGCAGGCGCAGGTGTTGGATGATATGGACCTGGAACGGGAGAAAGGAATCACAATTAAGAGCCACGCAATACAAATTAATTATCCATACAAAGGCGAAGAATATATACTCAACCTGATTGATACACCCGGCCACGTGGATTTTAGTTACGAAGTGAGCCGTGCATTGGCGGCCTGTGAAGGAGCGCTGCTTTTGGTGGACGCATCACAGGGCATCCAGGCTCAGACTATCAGCAACTTATATCTGGCTATTGACAATAATCTTGAAATCATCCCCGTGATCAATAAAATTGACATGGAAGGTGCTATGATACCGGAAGTAACTGACCAGATCATCGAATTGATCGGCTGCAAACAGGAAGATATTTTACTGGCAAGCGGTAAAAGCGGTATTGGTATTGAAGAGATCCTGGCAGCGATCATCGCACGCATTCCTGCTCCAAAGGGCGACCCGAATGCACCCTTACAAGCCTTGATCTTTGACAGTGTTTACAATTCGTTCCGCGGCATCATTGTTTACTATCGCATTTTTAATGGCACACTTAAGAAGAATGACAAAATTAAATTTAGCAACACCGGGCTGGAATATGGTGCTGATGAAGTTGGCGTGTTGAAAATGGGTCTTTCACCAAGATCAGAAGTAAGAGCAGGCGATGTAGGTTATATTATCACAGGCATCAAAGTAGCCAAGGAAGTGAAAGTGGGAGATACCATAACGACTACGGTTAACCCTTCTTTGGAAGCGATCAAGGGTTTTGAAGATGTAAAACCCATGGTTTTTGCGGGTATATTCCCGGTAGAGACAGATAGCTTCGAGGAACTGAGGGATTGCATGGAAAAACTGCAATTGAATGATGCTTCGCTGACTTACGAATTGGAAACCTCCCAGGCACTTGGCTTTGGATTTCGTTGTGGGTTTCTGGGCATGCTGCACATGGAGATTATTCAGGAGCGCCTGGAAAGGGAATTTAATCAAACGGTTATTACTACTGTTCCAAACGTGAGCTTTACTGCGACTACGAATAAGGGTGAGATTGTAACCGTAAACAACCCAACCGAAATGCCGGACCCAACCAGGATCGATCATATAGATGAGCCATTCATCCGTGCGCAAATGATCACCAAGCCGGAGTATATTGGAAATATTATGACACTTTGCATTGGAAAACGCGGTGTGTTAATTAACCAGGGCTATCTTACTCCCACACGTGTGGAACTTAGCTTTGATATGCCCCTTACAGAGATCGTATTTGATTTCTATGATAAGTTAAAAAGCATGACTCGCGGTTATGCATCTTTCGACTACCACCCAATAGAATATCGCCAGAGTGATATTGTAAAAATGGATATTTTGTTGAACGGGGAAAAAGTAGATGCATTGAGTGCATTGATCCACAGGGGACGGGCACACGAATTTGGGCGCAAGCTTTGTGAAAAATTAAAAGAACTTTTACCTAAGCAACAATTTCAAATTGCCATCCAGGCTGCAATAGGAGCAAAGGTTGTTGCCCGGGAGAATATCAGTGCAATGAGGAAAGATGTTACTGCAAAATGTTATGGAGGCGATATCAGCCGTAAACGCAAACTTCTTGAGAAACAGAAGGAAGGAAAGAAGAGGATGAAGCAGATTGGAAATGTAGAGGTTCCGCAGGAGGCCTTCCTGGCAGTATTGAAACTGAATGACTAGATTTTATTGTGTTGTGGGATGGATACGCGGATGACGGATTAAATGGATAATAACGGATTAATGCATTGCTGGCGCAATGCATTTTTTATAATACAAGTTTATGAATAAACGAGGTTGGAAATGATGAAGTTTCAATGGACCATTCTAACGGTCGTTAAAATCGAACGACTTAATTTTATTGTGTGATGGGATAGATACGCGGATGACACGGATTAAGCGGATTTGCACGGATTTTTATGTTTAAAAAACGCCTGAAATTTGCTTGATTCCTCAGGCTATTACAATTTTAAATTTCAAATTTTGTGTAAAACAATCCAATGCTTTTACATGAGGACAAAACAGACTTAATCATTAGGTGCTTTTATAAAGTTTACAATACACTTGGCTATGGTTTTTTAGAGAAGGTTTATGAAAATGCCCTGATCATTGAACTAAGAAAAGAAGGACTGAATTGTTTACAGCAGATGCCTGTTAAAGTTTATTATGACGAAATCGAAATTGGATTATATTTTTCCGACATCATTGTCGAAAATGCAATAATTCTTGGATTAAAAGCAGGTGAAGGGGAAATAATAAAGGAATATGAATCACAACTACAAAATTACCTTAGGGCAACAGAATATGATGTCGGCATGATCCTTCATTTCGGAAAAAAGCCATCATTCAAGAGAAAAATATATTTATAAAAAATGTATTGCCCCAATAATGCATTGATCCGTTTTCATCCGCTCAATCCGTGTCATCCGTGTATCTATCAAATTAGGTAAAAAAAGTTTCTATTTGATGACCGGCTGCTTAGGAACTGCAATCATTTTCCCCATGAAAAACGGTTCTTCTTTTACTACGATGGTATCTTTAACAGGAATTAAAGCCGGCTCACCAAGCAACACCTGCCGTTCGGTTACAATCATCATCTCTCCCTTAATTGTTTGATGAATCGGACCTTTTGTTGAGCCACATGGTTTTGGTTTTCCTATTGAATCCTTTTTGTCAGGAATCGTATCCATCGGGATTTGCATTTTAGCTCTGGCCTCATGACTTGCCACAATGCTTGTATGTTCCATGGCTTCCAAAGGAGCACCGAGGATATTCACTTCACAGGAAAACAGGGTAGTACTAAAAACGATCAAGCTGGCGACGAGGAACCGTTTCCAAAGCGGTATTTGTATTTGAAAAATATTTTGTGGAAGTTCCAGGGTTATTCGCTGAAGCTGTGAGCTACTAAATCTGCCGCATAGCCGCTCAGGTTGTTTATTGAGAAGATAGTTTTGTACTTCGTCATCTTTCATGTTTGTGAAATCAACAACTGTTTTTGAACAAGAGTTACAATGACGGCCCTCGTGATTGGGTAACATGTTTTCCCAGCTTTCATGGCAGGGTACCGGAATGGTTATTTTTAGCATAAGAAAAATTTCCCGGGAGATGCAAGGGCAAACATTATTGCATAAAAACGATGGAAAATCTTTTGATGAAAATTGCGTCTTTTTGGTGATTGGGAAGTTTCCTTATAGACGTATTTGAAAAGAAGGTCAATAAATAACCTTAATATTCAGTGAAATAAAACAAGATGGTTAATCCTTCTTTTTCGGTGCAGCTTTTCGTTTTTGTGCTGGCGGCAGTTCTGAATCTGCTTCTTTCATAATTCCATGATTCGCATCTAATGGAACCGGGACCGGTGCCTGACCTTCGGGAGTAATTGTTGCAAAAACTTTGTCTATATATATCCATTTCCCGTTCGCCCATTTAAAACCCTGGTAATCGCCATCGCCAACAAGTGTATATTTTTTGTTAGGCTGGTTCGATTCGGAAACAAGATGTTCCATAATGATCATTTGCAGTTCGTCGTCATAATTTAGCCGGGGGCCTGCATTTTTTTTAAACTCCATTACATACCGTGCGGAGGATTTTGGTTGAAGCTTTCCATTGGGGACGCTAAAATAATTACCGCCAAATACTGGCTCATTATTTGAAAAACTAAGCACTTCTATAAATTTTC
>JBDSBG010000032.1:0-7631 GCA_039921685.1 Ferruginibacter sp. | reverse complement strand
CGGCCCCTCTCCGAAGGAGAGGGGAGTTGGTACTAAGTATGATTGCAAGAAGTAGGTTCAATTTGTCTTTTAATATTGAGTCTGGTTAACGGTTTATGATGACATTGAATATTGTTCATCGGATATTTAACATTTTTTTTAAAAAATTGCGTTTGGCCTCACCCCCGGCCCCCGTCCGACCGCGTCATCCGGGCGGGCCTCTCCGAAGGAGAGGGGAGTTGGTCCTAAGCATGATTGCAAAAAGTAGGTTCAGTTTGTCCTTTAATATCGAGTCGGGTTAAAGGGTTTCGATTGACATTGAATATTGTTCATTGAATATTGAACATTTTTTTTAAACATTGCGTTTGGCCTCACCCCCGGCCCCTCTCCGAAGGAGAGGGGAGTTGGTCCTTAGCATGATTGCGAAAAGTAGGTTCAATTTGTCTTTTAATATTGAGTCTGGGTAACGGGTTTCGATGGACATTGAATATTGTTCATCGAATATTGAACATTGGGAGCTTGCGAACTTCATAATTATTTCATGAGCCTTTTTTCCGCTAACATTATCAACTGGTCCTTCACTCACGCTATTGGCTAACCTAAAACATGGGGAGCTTGTTTTTCACCAGCACCAATCTTAAACCTCTTAAACCTCTTAAACCTCTTAAACCTCTTAAACCCTTAAACCTCTTCAAACTCTTCAACCTCTCCCCAGCAATAGTTCCTGTCCTCCGCCTATCCTGTTTGCTGTTAAAACCTTTGCACTACCCTCAACGATGGCGTAACATGCTTAAGGAAACCAGTAAAGTAAACTGCGGGTTGAATGGTAGTAGTTAAGTTGCCAATGCTAAAACTTCCTAAGCCGAGCCGATAGGTCTCTTCGTCGTATAGCGTTCCACTCCTGCATACCAACCAGGCAAAATTAAAGTTCGGGTAGATCCTTAAGGAATTAGCAGACCTTGTCAACGGAACCACATTGTAATACATGCCGGCAAATACATTCACATGAGGTTTTGTTGACGTGGCACTATTGTCAAAACTAAAAGCTGCCTCTACGCTAACCCCATATTCCCTTTTTATGAAATCTCCTTTATTGAAATAGACTGGTGTACAGCTTATGGATGGAATGAAGCGATCCCTGTAATTTTGTATTTCAATAGATTTTTTTATTTGGAATGGAATGGATCTGAGGATATAACCCTTACCGGTGTTCGAAGTTATTTCAGGGTAAGCCTTTAACTGCATGCGATCGTCTTCGCTGCCAACCCAGGTGCCTTTGTAATGCTGCCGGATGATATTCATCTTCTCATTTAACCTCCCATCCTTGTATTCAAGCAGGTCTTCCAGGTCAGTGAGGTAGAAGGCTACTGAGAAGTAATATTTTCCATAGTCAGCTGCTTTAATTTTCTTTGATCTGCGCAGCCAGGTCGCGGGAATTTTACCATGGATAACCACCGTATCCTGCAGCATCTTTAATAAAGACGCTGAGCCATTGACAAAAGCATAGTAATTATCACGGGGTATATTTTTTCGCACCCGAAGTTTTGTAATCCTTGGATCATCGACATTGTAGTCTAGCCGGAGTGAAGCCGTTTTCAATGGAAGCGAATCCCGGATGATCATTAGCTCCTTCATAAAAACCTTGAGGATGGAATCAATATTAGCTATATAGTCAATGACCTGCATGGAGGTAACGGTGACCTGCATCCTGTTTTTCCGCTCCAATTCTACGGTGAATTCGCGGGTGAATTTTTCTATCGGAATGTCAAATACCTGGCTTGGGTTGCTTTGAGCATAGGCATGCTTTGCCTGTGTGATACCCGTAAAGAGTATCAGCAGAAAGAAGATCTTTTTCATTTTTTAATTTTGATTATTAGGAATGGAGTAAGGGTTTGCGGGAACTTTTTCCTGCTTTTTTGTTGGTTGGTCTTTCGTTAAGTCGATGCTGAACAAACGGATCATTTTTTTCACAGCCAGTCCCTCCAGGCTAACAGGGGCCCGGGCAGGTTCAGTATCGATCAGGTCCTGGATATGAACTGTTGGCAGGGGCGCTGGTTGCTGTACAATATCACTGGCCACCGTTGGGGTATCCGCCTGCACCATAAACACAGTATCTACCGGTGACGGCAACACGATTTCTTTTTTTACACTGGTGTTTTGCAAGCTATCAACGGGAGTGGGGGCAGCCTTTTTTACTGCGGTAGGGTTGGGATTAGCTGCTTTTTTTCCCGAAGCCAGCAACGTATCTGTCGGAACAGGGATATTGTTATTTTGTTTCAACAGCGCCGGTGTTTTTGTGAGTTCGGGCACAACCGCCTTATTACTAACGCGACTGAATAAGGTTATTACAACCAACAGTACGACAGAAGCCGCTGCCAACCAATACCCAGCGTGTTTTTTTCTTCCCGGTGCCTGGTCCAGGCGCTGCCTGAGTTTTTTCCAGCTTACTTCCTCGCTGAAGGTTGTGTCAGAGACATCCTCATATTCCCGCACGCGTGTCTGCCAGTTATGGCCGTCATCTTGATTCTTGATTTCCATCGTTCTTTTTTAAAAATGATAGTGAGCGTTGTAACAAATGCTTTGCCCGGGTGAGTTGGGCCCGTGAAGCACTGGAGGTTATTCCGAGCAAACGTGCAATCTCCTCATGCCTGCACCCTTCCAATACATTTAAATTAAAAACCGTTCTTGCACCTGCCGGTAGCTTCCTGATTGCTGCATGTATTTCGGTTTCCGAAATTCTATCAAGCATGTCTTCGTCCAATACCGCATCTGTTTCTAAAGGAGCCGCAACAATATTAAAGAGCCTTTTTTTCCTGAGTTGCGTGATGCATTCATTCATCATGATCCTGCTGATAAAACTGTATAATTCTTCATCGGACTCATAGTTGAAACGCGGCAGGCAGCGAAAAAATTTATAAAATCCGTCAGACATTCTTTCCTCGGCATCATGTTCATTTTGCACATAGCGCATACAGAGGCGGAAATATTTTTTTGATAAACGGTTGTACAATCCTTCCTCCGCAGCCTTGCTGCCTTTTTTTGCTTCGTATATCAATGCCTGTAATTCCATTTGTGTTTTTTTGGATGGCCCTATATATATAAACGCTTGTTGTGTTCAAAACGCTTGAATGAAAATAAAATATTTTTTTGTGGGTTTATGTTTTGGGGAATGTATTCTGGTAGAGGAATTTCTTTTATTATTGTTTTTCTTTTTTGCCCCGCTGGTGCGGGATGTGCCACTTGTTCAAAAAAGAAGCCCCGAAAAATCGGGATGTTCCACAAAAAAAGACCCCACCAATCCCCGCCTGTACGGGACGGGCAGGGATATACAGCCCGATTGGCGGAGCAGCTTCGTTCAACAGCTGTGCATAGTGATCTCAACATTTAAAAATTGTAATGAGATTACTGTTCGGCAACTATATAATATTGTTGGGTAACTAAATAACGAAAGCTCCATGTTGTTGATAAGATAGGAATTTACGAATAGGATTACTGCAGCCGAGATCACCATGCATTACTGATCCACATAGCTGTTTCCCGGCTTCGGGCCGTCATCGAAGCCGGGTCGCCTTTTTGCTTCTTTTTGGCGAAGCAAAAAGAAGAATAATCATCCATAGGTTGGTTTATGGCTCAGGTGCCATTTCTGTTGAAGCATTGCGTTTGGCCTCACCCCAAACCCCCGTCCGACACGGTCATACGGGCGGGCCTCTCCAAAAGGAAAGGGGCTTGCAAACTTCATAAGTATTGTATGAGCCTTTTTTTCTGCGAACATTATCTACTCGTACTGCACTCACGCTATCGGCTAATCTAAAAGATGAGTATGTTTTTTTTACGCCTTCGCGTCCCCACCACAAGTGTTCGGAAGATTTTTGTATTTTAATTTATTTGATTGACCACAATGATAGATACACGGATGACACGGATAAACGGATAATCACGGATAAATGGTGCTAGCGCAGCATCTCACGGATAATAAACTTAATAAATTGATCCGTAAATTTTTGGAACAAAAAATAAATCTGCTGTCATCCGTTTATCCGTGTCATCCATGTATCTATCATATCAGGTAGTAAAATCAAATCTTCCGAACAGTTGTGCTGTACTGTGGCCGCCTTCTGCCGGGGCAAAGTAACTGAACTTTCATAATAAGTTCTTAATAAAAGCAAACAGCGTCAGCAACTTTTTAAATTCATTTAAATTTGCCTGATGATCCGGTTGATATTCGCT
The DNA here is from genome assembly GCA_039921685.1 of Ferruginibacter sp. Lineage (GTDB taxonomy): Bacteria > Bacteroidota > Bacteroidia > Chitinophagales > Chitinophagaceae > Ferruginibacter. Next base: position 3,425 of record JBDSBG010000032.1, on the reverse strand, counting down.
TTTTTTATTTGTTTCGCAACAATTGCCCAGGCACAGGATGTGGAGTTTGCTGCAATAGATAACAACATGCTCTATATTCCCAAGGCAATGACAAATTCTACAACCGGCATCGCATCATTCATCAACATAAATTATAAAACAGAAAAAGAAAGATGCCGGGCAATTTACCGTTGGGTGACCTATAATATAAAATATGATACCGATAGCATGTATGTTTTTAATTGGGGGGCTGACCCTGAAAGAAAGGTAACAGATGCGCTTAGACGAAGAAAAGGTGTTTGTGAAAATTTTGCTGCTATCTTCAATGAAATCGCCAGGAACTGCGGTATCCAGTCATTTGTAATAAGCGGCTACACTAAACAGTCAGGCTTTATTGAGAAAAACGGCCATAGCTGGTGTGCTGTGAAAATAGATGACGAATGGCTTCTGTGTGATCCAACATGGGATGAAGGGTACAGCAGCCATGCCAATTATTTTCTTGTTCCTCCTTCCTTGTTCATCCAATCTCACATGCCCTTTGATCCAATCTGGCAATTACTCGACCCTCCTATTTCACAGCAGGCATTTTACAGTGGCAATTATCTTTTGGGTAAGGGGCAAACCAAATATGATTATGCAGACTCAATAAAAACATTCCTGCAGATGACTGAGCTGCAACAACTGGAAGCTACTGCCGCAAGGATGCGAAAGGCCGGAATTGGAAATGAACAAACAAGAATAAGGCTGGCTTATCTCAATATGCAGGCAAGTATTATTTACGAATCCAGAGACATGGCGGAATACAACGCTGCAGTAGAATACGTAAATAAGGCAAGAAATATTTTTAATGATTTTGTTCAATACAGGAACAATTACTTTATACCCGTTAGTACGGATGCTGAATTAGCCGGGATCCTCTCTCCTATTGACAGCCTATTGGTTGCTGCGGAAAAAAAACTGGATGAGGTGGACCGATCAACTGTAAATGCACAATATGATACAGGACCGCTTCGCATTGAAATAAATAATTTTCGGGCGAGAGTGGAGAAACAAAAGGGCTTTTTGAAAAGGTATCTGGCAAAAGAGGAGGAAGAAAGGAAGAAGATGTTTTATGAATAGGTTGGGTTTATTTATTAATTATTGGTCTGTAAAAGAAAAGATTTTTATATGCTTAAATATTGCAGGATGTTAATGTTCAATATTCAATATTCGATGTTCAACGGGAAAGAGCCGCAATTAGTGAAGGAAAGGGAAACAATGCTTTATTAAGAGAAAATTGTCAGGCTGAGCCTGACTATCGGCAGACAGGCTTGTCGAAGTCGGGTTAAAAACGAAAAAGGCTTCGACAAGCTTAGCCCCACTTCATCATTTTCTGCAAACCCGGTTTCCATTGTTCGCACAACAATCACACTATCTGCTACTAACAGATCCAGTTCAAAATAGCTTCCAAAAAAAACAATTTTTTTTATGATGCCTTTCACTGCTGATAAAGTTGCATCTACAATTTTGAAATGTTCGGGCCGGGTAAATATGGCATCGCCAAATTGCGGCAAGCTAAGTAGATCGGCCTTATCGAACAAATGCAGCTTCGTGGTATCTATCAAATTATATCTTCCGAAAAGAGCAGCACAGTATTCGTTTACGGGTTGCAGGTAGATCTGTTTAGGATTCCCCTGCTGTATTATTTTTCCATTTTCGATAACGATTATCTCATGGGCCCAGGAGAGTATATCCGTAGGGTCATGTGAAACCAGTATGCATGTTATTTTCAACTTTTCCGTAATATCTTCGATCACATTTTTCATTAATTGCTTATGACCCATATCCAGGTTGGAAAAGGGTTCATCCAACAACAACAAGCGCGGAGATGCTATCAATGCCCTCGCAGTGACAATACGTTGCTGCTCACCTCCGGATAGCTCATCCGTCCAGCGCTTTAATAAGTGGCTGATCCTGCAGATCCGGAACAAAGATGCGGCAACTTCATCGCTCAATTTGTTTGTATAGTCAAGTTCTTCTTCTACACGATAATTATTGCGTAGTTCGAAGGTTTGGGAGATATAAGCAATAGCATCATGGCCGGGAATTAATTTTTCATTGGGGCCAGGGACATTTTTCCCTTCAAATCTAATGCTGCCACGATCGGGTTGCAGCAGTCCCGCAATCATCTTCAGCAAAGTGCTTTTACCCGCACCCGTTGCTCCAGCGATTGCCATCTTCCGAAATTGTTGCTGGCTGAAACTGACATCATTTATAACGGCCTCGCCGTTGAGTAGTTTTGTGACAGCAGATAAGTTAAGTAAGGTCAAGATGCGTTGCGGGTTATAAATGGCAGGTTGTAGATTTTCGACCGAAGAAATTTTTTCAAAGCAGAAAGATACTGATCTTTTTTATTTAAATAAATTCCAATATTAAAAGCCAGAAGCCGTTTCAGGTTTGACATGCATATGAGGGTAAACCAGCGGTTTTCCTGGCACATAAAACAATAGAAGAAATATAAAATAAATCATGCAAAACAATAAGCGGATTTTTACAGCGTTAAGTTTTTACCATAAAAACACATACTTATGACCTTCCTGAAAAACATCCAGTTTAGCCACTTAATTAAAATCGATACTCATTTAAAAGAATTTAACTTCCGAAAATCAAATGGTAACCTGGAAACAATTTTTACCGTAGACACTTTAGATGCAAGAAATGACCGGATCATTTTTAATATGTATAATACCGGCACCGACTGGAAGATCAAACAATCCGGATTACCCTCCTGGATAATGGAAAATGAGATGCAGTTAAACAAATCCATTCAGCAGGAACTTGCTATACAGGAAGTTTACTTCGTAAAGCCGACAGCAGCATCTCCAAAGCAGTTTAGTAGATTTTTCAATTTATTTGGGATTAGCTAAAATCCCATTTTTAATAACGGCCTTCACTCTTCGTTCTGTCCTACAAGCAATGCATAAAAGTACCCATTTGTAACTACTCGTTACAAAATGATTGACTAATTTTATTCCTCCAAAATAATTTGGGGTTTTTAGGGCTGCTGTGCTGTATCCTGATATTTTGGATAATATTATTTATTTTTAAGCCTCAACTTAAAAACCATGCAAGTTCAGAAAACAATACTCATGATCGATGACGATGTTGATGACCAGGAAATTTTTTTCCATGCATTGGAACGTTCGGATAAATCTGTGAATTGCGTATTTGCAAACGACGGAATTCACGCACTAGAAAAAATAGATGCAGAAGAATCATTTGTGCCAGATTTTATTTTTATCGATCTCAACATGCCCCGTATGAATGGGCGGGAATGTTTGATCAATATTAAAAAGATAGAGCGGTTTAAGAATGTACCTGTTTATATGTATTCTACTGCTGCAGATGCTAAAACGATTGCTGCTAATAAAGAACTTGGCGCAGCAGATTTTATTGTGAAGCCGCCA
>JBDSBG010000031.1:0-28828 GCA_039921685.1 Ferruginibacter sp. | reverse complement strand
CTAACAGATGAATTGACAGTAAGATTTAATGTTGCAATGGAATCGCAGCCCGCACTGCTTGTTAGCGTAACAGAATATGTTCCTGCAGCAGGATAACTATTTCCATTCCAGCTATAAGGTAGTTGGTTGTTACAAACGACCACGCTGCTCGAACTTGTGAGCGTTGAATTTACCGTAACAGCAAGTGTTGTACTAATCGCACATTGGCCAGCACCAGGGGTAAATGTATAAACGCCCGATGAGGAGTTACTTACAGTTGGGGGTGACCACGTTCCTGCGATACCGTTAGTTGAAGTTGATTGAAGTACCGGTGCTACTGAGCCGCTGCAAATTGGCGGGATCGGATTGAATGCAGGTGTAATACCGGAGCCTACTGTAACAGTCATAGTTACAGGGACAGCACATTGTCCGGCAGCTGGAGTAAATGTATAAGTTCCTGAGGTGCTCGTACTCACAACGGGTGGTGCCCAGGTACCTGATACTCCATTAAGCGAAGTGGTGGGTAATATTATCGCTGGGCCCGGGCCACATATTGGCCCCACCTGGTTAAACGCAGGAACAGTTGTGGCAATGTTGAAATTGTAGCAAGCGGGAACTGCAACATTTCCACAAAGATCAGTCACCGAACCAGCTGCATTCGTAAGACATACCTGGAAAGCTCCGTTAGTTGTTATTGCCGGGCTAAGCGTAAGTGTAAGATTATTACCATAAGTTGCTCCGGAACTGCAGCTGGCAGATGACCAGCCCGTTACAGTATAAGGGCCTCCGGGACCTGTTACCAAAAAATCTGCATTCTGAACTGTACTGCATAAAATGTTTTCTGAAAAATTTACTACGAGTTCACTGCCGCCGCAGGTACTTGCAGCTCCAATTGATTGAAAGACTGGTGGCACATTGTCGAAAATGGACGCAGTTGAGGCACTAAAGTCAATGGTATAGCCATTTGTAGAGGATGAATAGTTACTTACGTTTATCACATAAGTTTCACCAGCAATAACCGGTATAACATCGTTAAATGGGTTTCCCGAAGCACTTTGATTGGTTAATGTTGTTGCACCCGTAGGACCTGTGTCCCCACCATCTGCTGAAAAATTACAACTGACATCTATAGCACTGTTACTAAATATGTCAGCACATGTTGCATTGGTGAGGTTATAAACAGCCCAGTCATAATCTTCAGGAAGGTTGTAGGGAGTGATGGTAAAATTCAGATCACCGGAAGTTTGAACCGTAAATGTATACCATACATCATTTTTTTCTCCGGAGGCAAGACAGCTTGTTGAATTATCAATCTCGTTTAAAATATTTCCTGTTCCACTATACGAAATCGTAGTGCTGTATACATTCTGACAAATCGGTATGGCTGCTGGGCAATCCTGTTCAGTGGGAGGAGGTGGTACAGATGCACAAATCCCAAAGCTACCCCCATAATATCCCCCATACCCCCAAAACCTGATCCATAGTGTAGTTCCAGCTGTCAGCCCGGCTATACTTATCTGTGGCATATTAATATTGCCACTTGAATTATCATCACATCGGATCAGTGTTAGGTTGTTACAACTCGTACCACTATATACCGCCATTGCACCATCAAGCAAAGTACCAGGTTGGGAATTCAAAAATATGCCTCCACCGGTTGGCACAGTGACAGTAAACCAAACATCTGCTCCAGAATAAAAACCGCAACCCGGATCTGGTACCGGGACTGTTGCGGTGGCACCTGCAGTATTATAATTTGAATAGGTGCAGGTACTGTTAACAGTTAGTGGCGTTGCCGTACATGGATTGTCATTTGCTGGCGGCGGCGGTGGTGGTGAAACACAAATGCCAAAACTACCGGGACCATAACCGCCGTAGTCCCAAACCCTAATCCATATCGTGCTGCCGGGTACAAGTCCCCCGGCCGTAATCGTACTCATAGGAGCATTAAACGGACCATCGGCATTGCAGGCGATCTCTGTAAGTATGCCACATGTGCCGCTGTAAATAGCCATCTCTGCATTCAACATCGATCCGGCTTCTGTATCAAATACCAGTGCGCCACCTGCGGGAACTGTAACTGTAAACCATACATCGCCGGCATTATTATAGAATCCACAGGACGGAGCTGGAATAGTTGAAGTGGGTAAAGCAGCTGCATTGGTGTGAGTTGTAAAATTACAGGTACTCCCAACAGTTAGGCTGGTAGCGTTGCACGGATTGTCGTTTGCAGGTGGTGGAGGGGGCGTCGTTACACACAGATCAAATATACCCTCTACTGCCCCACTATAGGCCCAAAACCTGATCCAGATAGTGGAACCCGGGGTCAATCCCCCAGTGCTGATGGATGGCATGAGGCCGAGATTGTCATCATTGCAGGCAATTTCTGTAAGTGCATTGCAGGTACCGGTATAAATCGCCATGGCCCCATCAGCAATTCCGCCGGAATTCTGGCTGTTAACTACAATGGAACCTCCGGCAGGCACGACAACCTGGAACCAGACATCTGCACCAGCATATGATCCACAAAGGGGAGTTGAAACCCCGGTTGAAGGCGTTGCACTTGCATTGTTGTAAGTAGCATAATTGCAGGTAGCCCCTACAGTCAATGTAATTGCGTTGCAGGGATCATCATTAATGGGCGCCAGCACGGATAAACTGTCAGGTTCCGGGCTCGAACCTAATGGCCTATCGCATGTTATTATCCCCGGAGAAAAAAAAGGTTCTGTTAATGGATGAGCAGTTAAAAACTCCCCATAGCCCAATAACATACATGCAAGTACAATTATTTTCATTCTGGGATTTTAAATTGCCCGATTTCACGATAAGAATCAATGCAAGGCGGGCGATATTATGATAAATATGAATTTACTCTTTATTAACAGTTTAAAATAGAATGTACCCGAAATACAAATAATAATACAAGACTTAGGTCCAGGATGGTTGCCGTGCCTAGGGGTCGTAACGCTGTTTCTCAAGTTTAAGACTGATTTAAGCCAAAACAAGCCTGGAAATAATAATTTATAAATTTTGGTCTTTCTAATAACAATATTATTGATTCATTAAACGACCAGGAAATCAGTGCAGCCGAGCGGGGATAATTGCCTTCCGAACAGAATAAAAAGGGAGCTGAATAATTTGGTTTCTAATTTTGGAACGCCAATCAGTTTTCTGTTTATCAGAGAATAATGCCATGAAGGGGAATATTAAAAAATTATTTTTGTGTATCCCTGCTGTAATGCATTACTACAGGATCAGTATATCTTTTTACATTAAGGGCATCAAGCTTCAACAAATACAATACTAAGAACCCAGGAAGAGCTGTCCTTTGTCAAAGCTCTAATTCCGGATATTAGCGAAATGAACTGCCACCTCTGCCTCAAAAAATCCTTTGTTCTTTTTATACCATTAAGAAATTGCATAGTAAAACATCAAATAACTGAACCAGCAAATATCATTTCAGCATTTGCCGTTGTAACAGCAGCAACTTCTTCAACTGAAATACCCTTTATCTCTGCAACTTTATCAAGTATATATTTCAGGTAGCTACTTTCATTTCTTTTACCACGAAATGGTACTGGCGTGAGGTATGGCGCATCTGTTTCTAAAACCAAATGTTTAAGGTCAATTTGTTTGAGTACTTCTGAGAGCCCGGATTTTTTATAAGTTACTACCCCGCCTATTCCAAGTAAAAATCCTGCTTCAATAATTTGATAGGCTTGTTCAACAGTCCCTCCAAAACAATGAAAAATTCCTCGCAGTCCTGCAGGGCTATATTTTTTTATCGTATCAATTGTTTCCTGCATCGCTTCTCTTGTATGCAAAACGATTGGTAGTTTATACTTCAATGCAAGTTCGGCTTGTCTTTCCAGGGCTATGTATTGCTGTTTTACGAAGCTTTTGTCCCAATAAAAATCAAGGCCGGTTTCCCCAACAGCAGCAAAAGTTCTTTTGTCAAGCAAGGCTTCTATCTTGAGCAGCTCGTCATTATAGTTTTCCTTTACAGAACATGGATGAAGCCCAATCATCGCAAAGCATCTCGATGGATACTTGTGCTCCAACATCAACATAGCAGCTGTGGTTTCACTATCAATAGCTGGTAAATAAAATTTCTCAACGCCATTGGCAGTAGCTCTTTCAATCATCTCCTCAATATCATCTTCAAACTCTTGTGCGTACAAATGGCAATGTGTATCAATGATCATCCGGTAAGATTTTATTTTGCGTAAAATTACGGCATTAAAATGTTGTGTTTATACTCGGATCCTGTGTTAAACTGTTTTGGATTGATATGAAGCCAGTAGTAATACAATCATGCACGGCAAATCATTGGAAGGTTCCTTTTGTGAGATAGAAAAATAATGTTGTATAATTAAAAACAACTACGTAAATTGGGCATAGTTTTCATAGGGTACGGATTAAAAACGGGCCAGGGTTTCTACCCAGGCCCAACTTTTTTAAAGGATGTCCAAACTTATCCTTTCAAATTTATAACCCTTGTCAGAAAAATATTTCAATGTTCGCGGGAGTGCGAAATTCATTCTGTCAAATGCCTTTTCACTGTCATGAAATACAACGATTGATCCTTCTTTCGTATTTACAATTACATTTTGCAGGCATCTTTCTTTTGTTATGTTCTGATCAAAATCACCACTCAGTACGCTCCACATAATGGTTCTTAAGTTGAACTTTGGTAAAGCGAGTTGCTTTAATTGAAAGAATTTTATTTTCCCGTAAGGTGGCCTGTACAAACTACTGTCGATGTAGTTTTTTGCCGTAGCAATATCATCAAGATAAATTTTATCCCTGGTTTTCCAGCCATTCAAATGATTGTGACTGTGGTTGCCAACGGTATGCCCCTCCTCAATGATCCTCCGGTACATTTGAGGATAAGCAACAACATTTTTTCCAATGCAAAAAAAACTTGCCTTTGCATTGTATTTTTTTAATTCATCCAATACCATCGCGGTGATCGTAGGATGTGGCCCATCATCAAAACTTAAATAGATCTTTTTTTCTTTTACATTGACTGACCAGATACATTGCCTGTATAATTTCCTTAACCACCATGAAGATCTTATCAAATAAAACATGAAGCAATTTAATTGATAAATCCGACCCAATCTTAATTAGAATTGTGCGATCAGTAACATTGCTGGTTGCAAGAAATCGTTGAATGCAATCTAAAAAAAAGGTTGCCCCTGGTAGGTGGCAACCTTTCTTGATTTGTATTGGTTAGTTATTAATAAGGGTAAATGATCGTTCTTACTACTCCACCTACTCCAGTCCACACTGCCTTGTAGTAATATGGTGCTGAACCAGGACAACCAGTTGCATCTCCATTTGCATCCAGTCCAAATGTTGCTACCAATGTACCAAGAGTACCTTCATGAGTGATTTGGCCACCTGTTAACCTGAAATTACAATCCTGGCGAATGATCATAGGGCTACTGATAGATGCTGTGAAGGCGTTACCATATCGGTTCGTTCCCCATTCTGAAATATGACTGTTTCCTCCTTCTGTATGATTACCATTTGTGGTAACTACAATACCGCTGTTATAAGTAAAAGTCCTTCTCTTGGCAACCTGCCAGTTCCTTTGGGTTCCATCATCAAAAGTTACTGTGATTCCTGGGCTGGCGATAACATGCTCAATGGTTCCCAGTGTAGCCAACTCGTAAAGACGGCCTCCTGTTTCATTTGTGATGGTAGAAGTACCACTGACGGTTATACTCTTGCCGTCTGCAACCCTTGTTATATGTAAATTTTGTGTTTCAACAGTTAAAACTGCATGCTGGTCTCCCCAATGTTGGCCCAAAGGCATCGTGAGAACAACAGTACCCTGCCGAAGGCGATTTCCGATACAATTGGCACCATGGTAATTAACGGTCAACCTTCTTAAACTTGCAGTTGAATCCAGTACGACATCAGCATTACATGGCAAAAGCAAATTGGCCGTGTTGTCTGTCCTCCCGTTAAATGCACCAAAGTTATCAATAACGCTGTTTGCGTCATCGGCTACATCATCAGTAGCTGAAGAAACACGGGATTGATCATCTGAATGGGTGGCAATGTTGGTGTCGTTGGTGGTTGTCTCTTTATCTTTCTTGCAGCTTATAAAAGATACAGAAAGGGCCAGTGAAGCGGCGAGAAATAAACGGGTTTGCATTTTCATAAATTTTTATTTTTTGTTTTGTAAAATAGGACCCATAGATGTAAGAAGAAGTTAAAAGTTTAAATGCCTCTGCCCTATTTTTTGGAATTAGCTTGTAAAGCACTGGTACTAAACGAATTTTTATTATTTATATTATTTGCTAAAACTGTTATTTCACTTGAAACCCGAACCTTAACTTTGCCCGATGGATAAAAAAATAAGGGTTCGTTTTGCCCCGAGCCCAACAGGTGGCCTTCATCTTGGAGGTGTGCGAACTGTTTTATACAATTACCTGTTTGCTAAACAGAACGGGGGGGATTTTATTGTTAGGATTGAAGACACCGATCAAACAAGGTTTGTTCCTGGTGCTGAAAAATACATATTTGATTGCCTCGAATGGTGCGGTTTGCAGCCAGATGAAAGCCCGGTTCACGGCGGTGAATTTGGTCCATATCGCCAAAGTGAAAGAAAACCTATGTACCGGGATTATGCTGAACAGCTAATCAAAAATGGATTCGCTTATTACGCATTTGATACTCCTGAAGAACTAGAAAAAATGCGGAATGATGAAAAAACTGCAGTAAACCCATCACCACAATATGATCTGAAGACAAGGATGCGAATGAAAAATTCTTTATCGTTGAGCCCGGATGAACTGCAGCAATTATTATCTTCTGGCGCCCTACACGTCATCAGGATAAAAATGCCCGTTGATGAAACAATTTCTTTTAATGACCTTGTACATGGAGAAGTAAATTTTGAAAGTGCACTTGTGGATGATAAGGTGCTTTTAAAAGCGGATGGCATGCCTACCTATCACTTAGCTGTAGTGGTAGATGATTTTTTGATGAAGATAACGCATGCCTTCAGGGGCGAAGAGTGGTTGAGCAGTGCCCCTGTTCACATATTACTTTGGAAACATTTATTCGGTTTGGAGAATATGCCACAATGGGCCCATTTGCCACTCATACTCGGGCCAAGTGGAAAACTGAGCAAACGTGACGGCGCCAAATATGGTTTCCCCGTTTTTGCTATGAACTGGACAGATCCTAAAACAAATGAATTGCTGGAAGGATTTAAAGAGAAAGGATTTTTACCGGAAGCTTTCATTAACCTGCTTGCTGTATTGGGATGGAACGACGGAAGTGGCAAAGAAATTTATTCACTAGCCGAATTGACAGAACATTTTTCAATAGACAGGGTACACAAGGCCGGTGCAAAGTTCGATTTTGAAAAAGCTAAATGGTTCAATCATGAATGGATAAAGAGAGAACCGGTTTCTCATTTCTCGTTGCTCGTTAAGGAAATTTTTGAGTCTGCGCTTATTCGTATCAGTGATGAAGCTTATTTTAATAAAGTATTGGAACTGGTAAAGGATCGCTGCACATTGATCAGTGATTTCTACGAACAGGCTGTTTACTTTTTTAAAGCTCCGGCAAAATGGGATACAGATGCTGTAAAGCCCAAATGGAATGCCGCTAAGTCAGATTTTTTTATCGAATACTGTGCGAAACTAAATGGCATTGAACAATGGGAACTTGCTGCAATTGAAGCAGCCTTTAAAGTTCTTGCAACTGAAAAAAATATTAAGCCCGGTGAATTACAACTACCCATGCGTATTATGCTGGTTGGGGGTAAGTTCGGCCCCGCTGTTTTTGAAATTGCATCTTTGATCGGAAAAGAGGAAACTATCTCAAGAATTAATAAAGCATTGACTATTTTTAACCAATGAATATGAACAGACCGATTAGAGTACTTGTTGCAAAAGTTGGATTGGATGGCCATGACCGGGGTGCTAAAGTTGTAGCTACGGCACTTCGTGATGCAGGGATGGAAGTAATCTATACCGGCTTGCGCCAAACTCCCGAAATGGTTGTGAATGCCGCATTACAGGAAGACGTGGACGCCATCGGCATCAGCATTTTAAGTGGTGCACACATGACTGTCTTTCCAAAGATCATCGCTTTGATGAAGGAGAAAAAAATGACTGACGTGTTGCTTACCGGGGGCGGTATTATTCCGGAAGAAGATATTGAGGAATTAAATAAGTCAGGGGTTGCCAAATTATTTGCTCCCGGAACCAACACGTCAGCGATTGCTGAATACATAAAAGCATGGGTAAAAGAAAACAGGCCTTTTTAATTATGGCAGCCTCCTTACCCTGAATTCTCCTTCAGAGACGAGGTGTTTTTCAGCATTGCCATTTATCTCTTTGTACATTGTACCGGAAAAATTCCCTTTGATATATGTCTCGGTTATTTCTGTGAAATTAATCCTCGTGTCCGAATCTACAGCAGAGGAAGAAAACTCGTCGCCCCAGGAAGCAAAAAAAGTCCCCGCATCGTCATAGCGGGAAATTGCCCCCAATAATGTTCTTACATTTCCGCCTGAGGTAGTTCCGAAATTTGTATAGGTATTACCGGTAGTCATGGGGTTCGTGGTTACCATAAGAATTACCATTGTTCCTTTGTTTGATACATTCTCGTCCTTTAATCCCGCAATGCTGCAGTCGTAATGGCCGTCATTATCAACAACATTTATATTCCCCTCAGCAGTTTTTGTATACAGGATACTGTTGCCATCAAGCTTAAACCTGACATAATAATCTGACGCGGAATTTATCTCGTCAGCAGGTTTGTCTTTTGTGCAGCTGCCTGTTATTAGCATGCTGAAAGAAAATAAGATGCACAGATTTAGCTTACTAAATAACTTTTTCATGATTTTAATATTTTAGTTGATTAGGTTGTTTAAAAATTTACATTCAGCCCTCCCCGGATCATGGATATATCATAACCTGCTTCTGCGAATACCCCTACCCTTTTTGAAAAATTATATTTAGCACCGATGAACACACCTTTTTCAAAGTAAGCGCTGTTATAACTGTATGGATTGTACCCCAGGGATGAATAGTAGCTGTCTTTGTATCTTGTGATGCGTACACCAACAAGAATGCCCGCGTAAGGATCAAACTTGTTATTCCAGTCTTTTAAAACGGTGAGGTGGTAAGTGGCCCTTGCACCGATGATGTAATTGGTCCATGTAGCTTTATCATTATGTGCATAGTTGTAATGAGCACTTTTCAGGCCGATGATACCACCAATACCAATGTTGCCCGGCCCAACCTCATCAAAAAAACCCTGGTCATAGGTCACTGCAAAGGCTGGCAGGGTATTATAGCTTCCATAATAATTATAGTTATAACCAACTCCTATGGAAAACCCTATCGTCTTCGATCCTTTTTTAAAAGCAGCATCATTTCCTGTCAGTGCTGTTAAGCTCGTTGAAAAGGTAAACAAGCCAAGGGCAATCAATAAAAAGTGCAGGTGGAATTTGCGGGGTGAATGTTTCATGTTTTATGTTTTAAAGTGTGATTATTTAATTTACTGTACAAACCTACCTGCATAACCAACCCTTCACAAGCAGCATTTATTTATTGAGCTACTTCGATTATTTTCCGCAGATCAAATAAAAAAATCCGAAAAGCAGAACCGATAAAATTTCTTGCAGCCTGCAACTTGACGCCAGGCTTGAAACTTACCGCCTGAATGCTTATTTTTGCAAAAAATTTTTATGTACAGCACGCTGTTAACTGCTTTAGAAAATAATATTTTAATTGTAACCATCAACCGACCCGATAAGCTCAATGCCTTAAATGCAGAAGTATTCAATGATATTGATAAAGTAACCGATGAGATCTATACCAATCCCGAAATCAGGTCCGCCATTATTACCGGGGCTGGTGCAAAAGCCTTTGTTGCCGGTGCTGACATTTCTGAGTTCAATGCTTTAAATAAGGAGCAGGCTATGGCAATGGCAAAAAAAGGCCAGGACATTTTTTTCAAAATAGAGAATAGCCCCAAACCCATAGTGGCTGCTGTAAATGGTTTTGCCCTGGGTGGTGGCTGCGAACTTGCAATGGCTTGTCATTTCCGATTGTGCAGCGACAATGCAAAGTTTGGCCAGCCGGAAGTGAACCTGGGGCTTGTTCCGGGCTATGGTGGCACGCAGCGTTTAACCCAGCTCGTTGGTAAAGGAAAAAGCATGGAGATTCAGATGACTGCCCAATTGATTGATGCAAATGAAGCATTGCGGCTTGGTCTGGTAAACCATGTAACAACTGCGGATAAGTTAATGGAAACCACGAAAACTATTTTACAAACGATTCAATCAAAAGCACCTATTGCCATTGCTAAGATCATAGAGTGTGTGAATATTGCGATTGTAAGTGATAGTGCTTACACCAATGGAAAAACAGGTTATGACAAAGAGATAGAATGTTTTGGAGAATGCTTCGATACAAAAGATATGAGGGAAGGAACAACCGCTTTTTTAGAAAAACGCAAAGCGAATTTTATTGGAGAATAAAATGAGTTGTGAGCTATGAGTTGTGAGCTGTGAGCGTTTTTAATTTTGAATTTTGAATTTTGAATTTCTAGCCTGGTAAATTGAAAAAAAAATCACAAATAAAACTATATGGAGTTCCGAATTGAAAAAGATACCATGGGTGAAGTGAAGGTTCCGGCAGAGGCTTACTTCGGTGCGCAAACACAACGCAGTATCGATAACTTTAAGATTGCCCAGGATATCAATAAAATGCCCAAAGAAATTATAAAGGCTTTTGCTTATTTGAAGAAAGCGGCAGCACTTACTAATATGGAAGCAGGCATCCTGACAAAAGATAAATCGGATATGATCGGCATCGTATGTGATGAAATATTAGCAGGAAAACTGGATGATTATTTTCCCCTGGTAGTATGGCAAACCGGCAGCGGTACGCAAAGCAATATGAATGTAAACGAAGTGGTTGCTTACCGCGGGCATGTATTGAATGGCGGCAAATTAGCCGACAAAGAAAAATTTCTTCATCCAAATGACGATGTAAATAAATCACAATCCAGCAACGACACTTTCCCTACTGCCATGCACATTGCGGCCTATAAAATCCTGATTGAAACTACAATACCCGGTATAGAGAAACTGAGAGATACACTGGCTGCCAAGAGTAAACAATTTATGCATGTAGTTAAGATCGGAAGAACACATTGTATGGATGCAACACCCTTAACTGTCGGACAGGAGTTCAGCGGTTATACGTCACAGTTAAATCACGGTTTAAAAGCAATAAAGAACACACTTGCTCATTTAAGTGAACTGGCTTTGGGCGGCACGGCTGTTGGAACAGGAATTAACACGCCGACAGGATACGCAGAAAACGTGGCCAAACATATTGCTGATTTAACAGGCCTCCCTTTCATCACGGCAGAAAATAAATTTGAATCCCTCGCAGCACATGATGCCATTGTGGAAACACATGGTGCTTTAAAAATGGTAGCTGTAAGTTTAATGAAGATCGCAAACGATATACGTTTACTTTCCTCAGGCCCACGCAGCGGGATCGGTGAAATTTTTATTCCGGATAATGAGCCAGGGTCGTCTATTATGCCCGGCAAGGTAAATCCAACTCAATGTGAAGCGCTTACCATGATCGCTGCACAAGTTATGGGTAATGATGTTGCTATAAGTATTGGCGGCAGCAATGGCCACTTTGAGTTGAATGTTTTTAAACCGGTAATGATCTTTAATTTTTTGCATAGTGCACGCCTTATCGGCGATGGCTGTGTTTCTTTCAATGATAAATGTGCTGTTGGACTTGAGCCTATTGAGGCAAATATTAAAAAGCATGTTGACAATTCCCTCATGCTTGTTACCGCACTGAACACAAAAATTGGTTATTATAAAGCAGCTGAGATCGCACAAAAGGCACACAAAGAAGGAACAACCTTAAAAGAGATGGCGGTTAAATTAGGCTATGTAACAGCGGAAGAATTTGACGCCTGGGTAAAACCGGAAGATATGGTTGGCAATATCTACCAATAAAAATTACAGAATCTTATCAAAATTAAAAGCCAGGAAACTTCCTGGCTTTTGATTTTATGCCTATTTGATTTTTATCTCAGCAACAGGTCAAACCTGCCATTGCTGATAATCTTAACAGCCGGGCCATTCCCATTATTATTTTTTACCGGCCCGGAAAATGTTCCGGTAATTCTCCCGCCCGGTGCTGTTGATACACTTGTTATTGTAATATTAAACGGCGGCGTTTGCACGGCACCGGTAGTTTTTGCAAGCCAGTCTGTTGAGGCATTATCAGTATAAATTCCCTGTACGAAGAATGCTGTCGAAGGCAGGTTGACATCATAACTATTGGTGGTGATATCAGTTGCCGAGATTCCCAGGATGGTAAGAAATATCTTTTCATTACTCCCTGCCGCCTGAAGCCCAGCGATATATAATTCAGTGGGAGTAGACAAATTGTTTAAATGTGCCGTATCAGCAAAATTGAAACTTGTAGCTACACCATCTATGTCACAAGTGATAGAATCGATTGGCGCAGGATTGAAGCTGACGGAAAACGTACAACCACCCTGGATCGTATAATTAAAATCACCAGCTGACAATGGCGTTCCATGCCCAATAATGGTTAGCGTTTGTGCAGAAGCGGTAGTAAATCCTGCCTGTACATAAAACTGAACCCCATTTACAGAATCGGTTGAAATTAAATAATTGCCCGGTGTACTAACAGTTATCCCAACTACTACAGAGTCTGACAAATTTGTTGGGATCCCTACTGTATATTCTCCATAAACCACAAGTGAACCGCAATCCGGGAAACTGTATCCTGTGACAACCGGTGCTGCAATCACATTTATATCGATCCTGCAAAAACTACTGTCGTATTGGATGGTGAATGTATTCGTTCCCGTAAGGGCGGGCGTACCCGAAGCAAAAACAAGCACCCTGTTTATGCCCGTCGAATCGAAATTACCTGTTGCACTGAAAGAATAACCATTCGTTGTATCAGATTTTATTGTGTAAGGGCCGGTTACAGTGATATTAACATCAAGCTCAATATAATTGGAATCACCCAAAACTGTATTTTGTATGAATGTGCCCCGAACAAGGCTGGGCAAACAATCAGCAAGAGAATCAGATTTTAACGTTCCTTCAGAGTCCTGAGCAGGGAAATACAATTCTTTTTGACATGAACTTATAACGATAACACTTAACAGTAAGCAGATTAGCATTTTCATGAGCTCAAATTTTTTTGAATAAACAATGGATAAAAAACAGGTTGATAAAAGACAAAAAGGCTGCCACAAATGACAGCCTTTAAACTCATTTAAATTAGTTATTTATAATGGAATACTAAAGGCGCCATTAGTGGCCGTTTTAACTCCCGTGCCCGGAGTGGGTTCCTTCAGGGGCCCCGTGAAAGTCCCTGTAACCCTTACACCCGGCGTTATGGTAGTTATATGAACCGTAAAAGCGGGGGTTTGTGTATTTATAATATCTGTTATCGCGGTCCAATCAACATTGCTGGCATCTGTGTACACTGCAGTTAAGTAAACGGCAGTTGATGCCATGTTAACATCATAATCTGTGTTTGATGTAATGGCCGTTGCAGTTTGTATCTCAATGCTGAAACCTTCACCCGTTGAGTTTAACAGGCCACCGAAAGTGAGAATTGGAAAGCCCTGCGACGATGTGCTGATTGCTGCAGATAAATTATCATTAAAGGTGGTTGTAGTAGTGCCTCCATCAAAACTGCAGGTTAAATAATTTGAAGGTGCGGGTGTGAACGGCACTGAAAAGCTACAGGTAGTAGTTGCTCCAGCAACAAGAATATTATAATTAAAGGTTCCTTCAGCAAGCGGGGTGCCGGATGCATATAAAACGAGTTGTGTTGTGCCGGCTGTTATTAATCCGGAAGCTGAGAAACTTACACCGTTTTGTGTATTCGTAGTAATTGAATAAGAGCCATCCGTTGTTACATTCACGTCAACCAACACTGTATTGGAACCGGTAGTAGCCGTTGTTGCCTCGTAGATGCCACTCAATACGGCCCCTGTGCAAGCACCCGGATCGCCGCCTAAGACAAATGTTGCAGGAGGTGCAAGCGGATCGAAGGTTACTGAGAATGCACAGCCTTGTGAAGCGCCAGATACCGGGAAGTCAAATGCCCCTGCAGCAGAGGGCGTTCCAGTTGCCGTAAGGATAACATTTTGCGTACCCAAAGTGGTAAATGCACCGGAGGCAGAAAAACTTATCCCATTCACTGAATTTGTCGTAATTGAATAACTGCCAAGCACAGTTACATTTACACTCACGGTATCAACGTTGGAAGCAGTTGCTGGAATCCCTGCCATGTAAAGGCCGCCCTGTCCACCGCCAGTACAGGTACCACCCGCACCGGCAAAGGTATACTCAGCACTAACACCAGCACCCGCTAAAACAGTTACATCTATAATACAAAAACTACTATCAATGCTATTATAGCGAACGATAAATGAATTGGTACCCGGAAGCGTTGGTGTACCGGTTGCGTATAGACGAACGGTATTTGTTCCTGTTCCCGTAAAACTACCTTCTCCTTTAAATGAATATCCATTTGAACTGTCGGTCTGGATGGTATAGTTGCCCGACAATGTTGTGTTTACCTGCACTTCAATATAATTGGTGTCGCCCAGGGGAGTATTCACCAGGTAAGTTCCATGAACCGAGCTTGGATAACAATCATGCGATATTGAATCAGCATTTAACGTTCCGGTAGATTCGAAATTGCCGAAATCCAGCTCCTTTTGACAGGAGGTTAAGAGAAAGAAGGAAAGAAAAAGAAATACCAGTACGTTTACAATTTTCATAATCTGTGTTTTGAATTAAATTTTTATTTTAAGAAACCTGTGATGCATCATCTACGAGAGCACCAGTTTCCACTGTATGATTTTCGCCAGACACATTTCGTTGCCTGAAGAACCTTTTCTGAAAAACAAGTATCGTGATAACACCCGTACTTATGGCAGCATCTGCTAAATTAAAGATCGGGCGAAAAAATACAAACGATTCTCCTCCCCAGAAGGGAACCCATGAAGGAAAATGGCTTTCAATGACCGGAAAATACAACATATCAACAACATTGCCATGCAAAAAAGATGAATACCCATGTTTTGAAAGTGTAGCCAGACCTTCATAGCCTATATAGTCCTTGAACTGCGGATCGAAAACCATCCCTTTGTCGAATATCAATCCATAAAAACAGGAATCAATTAAATTTCCAAAAGCACCTGCATATACCAGCCCGGCGCAGATAACAAATCCTTTGTGGTATCCCTGTTTCAGGATCCTGCCCAGGTACCAACTTCCAAAAATCACCGCTACAAGCCTGAAGATAGTAAGTGCTATTTTGCCCCAATCACCCCCAAACTTCCACCCGTAGGCCATTCCGGGGTTTTCAACAAAATATAACTGGAAGCCATTTCCTAAAACATGCTGGGAAGTATTTAAAAGAAAATTGGTCTTAATATAAAGTTTTAAAGCCTGGTCAGCAATTACGATCAGCGCAATAATAATAATTAAATTTCTTGATTTCATTCCTCTTCAATGTGTTTTGTTATCGTCATGAAAAAACGACGCTGTGTTCATTATGGGACCGATTGTATTAGCTTATTTTTCAAATTTTCATCTCAGAAGCGGCAAAGATAAGTTTTTACCGATGAGAGCGGAATCGGGAATCGGGAAAAAAAACCGGAAAAGCTTATTTCTCTTCACTCGTTAACAAAGTCCCGTCGATCAGATTGCCGATTCCCGATTGCACGATTCATCCCCCATCATTCTTCAAAATACACCCTTTTCACCCGCTGTGAAATATTGGTCAGGATTTCATAAGGTATTGTTTGGGCCCATTTGGCCAGGTCAGCGACGGGCAATTCCTTTCCAAAAACGATTACTTCATCGCCATCGGCAGCAGGAATTCCGGTGATGTCAAGCATGGTCATATCCATGCATACGTTTCCAATTACAGGTGCTAATTGCCCATTCACAAGCATTTTGCCTGCACCGTTACCCAGAATCCTTGAATAACCATCTGCATAACCGATCCGCACGGTCGCAATTGTTGAATCCCGGTTTACTACTCCCCGTCTGCTATAGCCTACACTTTCCCCTTTTTTTATGTTCTTTACTTGCGAAATAGTTGTTTTTAAGGTGGTAACATTTTGCAGTGTTTGTTTATCATCTATACCATATAGGCCAATACCAAGGCGCACCATATCCATTTGCAGATCGGGATGACGATGAATAGCTGCGGTATTACCAATATGTTTTAAAACAGGATAGCCTATATTTTTCTCAATCTTGTTCGCCATTTCCAAAAATGAACCTGACTGCAAATTGGTGAAATCATCATGCGCCTCATCATCACTCGCTACCAGGTGTGAAAACACGGAGCGTATTTTAAAATGATCCGCCTTTGTTAAAAAAAGATTGAGTTCATCAATATCTGATGGCAGGAATCCCAGCCGGTGCATGCCTGTGTCCAGTTTTATATGAACAGGATACTGATGGATATTGTGTTGTTGCAGGTAAAGATGAAATGCTTCAATTATTGTAAATGAATATAATTCCGGTTCGAGTTTATATTGAACGATATTATCAAATCCTTCTATTTCGGTGTTCATAACCATAATGGGCAAACGAATACCAGCCTTGCGCAATTCTACTCCTTCATCCGCATAGGCCACGGCCAGGTAGTCTGTACCCGCATGCTGAAGCAGGCTGGCAATTTCATAACTCCCGCTTCCATAGCTGAATGCTTTTACCATTGCCATCAGCATTACATCTTTCTTTAAATGCTGCTTGTAAATTTTAAGGTTGTTGCGTAAAGCATTCAGATCAATTTCCAAAACAGTTTCATGTAATTTCTGTTCTAGTGCCGTACTTATTTTTTCGAAGCGAAAGACACGGGCCCCTTTTAACAAAACCGTTTCATCATGAAAATGTAATGAAGGGAGTTGTTGCAAAAATTCTTCAGTGGAGACAAAGAACTTCTTGTCAGTAATTTTATCAAAGAGGTTTTGATGAGCACCTATTCGAGGGCCGATGCCTATGAAACGGTATAATTCCTTCTGAGCAATAACCGAGGCAATTTTTTTGTATAACAGTTCGTCCGAAAGCCCCGATTGAAGCAGGTCACTCAACACAACTGTTCTTTTTTCATGCTGTTGTTGCTGTATGAGAAAGTCGAGTGCAATATGCAATGAGTTCAGGTCGGCACTATAACTGTCATTGATAATCGAACAGTTATTAATCCCCTGTTTTAATTCAAGCCTCATTTCAACTGAACGCAATTCGCTCATACTTACCGGGACAGAAGACAACTTTTCATTCATGCAAAGCAGCACACAGCAACAGCTTATTGCGTTGTGTACAGAAGCATTATCGATAAGGGGAATAAGAAAACTAAATTCATCTCCCTGGTAAATGCAATGAACAATGCTCCCGCCATGATGTTTCTCTATATTTTGAATAAAAAGATCAGCGGGATGTTTTTTGCTCCATGTAAATAATTGCAGTGCCTGATTCGTTTCGTTTTTAAAAGTGTCAACTGATTCATGAAGTAAGCTGTTATCAGAGCAATAGATGAGTATTTTACTTTTGCAAAACAGCTTTAGTTTTTCATCTATTTTTTCAGCAAGGCTGCCGAATCCCTCCGCATGTGCATCACCTATGAAAGTTACAAGCCCGATCTCTGGGTCAATTATTTTTTGAAGCTTTTCCATTTCACCTGGCTTTGAAATACCGGCTTCAAAAATTCCCAAAGTGTGAGTATCATTCATTTGCCAAACACTTAGAGGAACACCTACCTGTGAATTATAACTCTTTGGGCTTTTTACTACACTGTATGTATTGTTGAATAACTGGGAAAGCCATTCTTTGACTATTGTTTTGCCATTGCTTCCTGTGATACCAATAACGGGAAAATGAAATTTATGGCGATGGGCCGATGCGATTGTTTGTAAAGCTTCCAGCACATCTTCAACCAATAGAAAATTCGCTTCCGGGAGGTTCGACAAACCATTTGAGTCAAATTTTTTATCGGTAATAAAACAACGCACCCCCTTTTCATACAAGGCTGGTATAAAATTATTTGCATTTACCTGCCTTGTACTGATTGCAAAGAAAACTGTTTGTGCAGGAAATAACAAGTTGCGGCTATCAGTAAGCAAAGATTCAATAACAGGATCCGTTACCTGCTGCACCGCTTTTGTGTGCAGCATAAGGCTCACATCAGAAAAAGTGAATGAATGCATGCTATGGGGTTTCTTTGCTTAAAACATCTTTATCTTCCTCTTCCTGGGTCCTGAAAACTGAGTATAAAACAGATCCTCCGATACAAACTACAATAACCATCAAAGATGCCCATACCGGGATATGTATCCATTCTTCCAATAACATTTTTGCACCAATAAATAATAATACGATCGCAATTCCCTGTTGCAGGTAATCAAATTTATTTGCGGCACCTTGTAATAAAAAGAACAGGCTCCTCAATCCAAGTACGGCAAAAATATTAGAAGAATAGATCAGCAACTTATCATTGGGATCGGGTATAATGGAAAATACAGCAGGTATGGAATCGATGGCAAAAACAATATCAATTAAACCAAGCATCAACACAACCATTGAAAGCTTTGTAAAGTAAGTTTTACCGTTGATCTTCATAAAAAACTTCCCATTCGGCTCCACGTCTGTACTGCGCAAAAATTTCTTCATAAACTTAAAGGCCCAGTTTTTTCCCGGGTCAAATTCACCAGCTTCACTTGAGATAAAAAGTTTGATCCCTGTGTATAAAAGAAAGACACCGAAAATGTACATGATCCAATCAAATCTTGCTACCAGGCCGCTTCCAAGTGTAATAAAAATAATCCTGAAAATGATTGCCATCAAAATCCCTAAAAGCAACACCCTTGAATAGTTATCCTTAGGGACTTTAAAAAAAGAAAAGATGATGATGAAAACAAAAATATTATCAATGGATAGCGACCATTCAAGCAGGTATGCAGATATATACCTCACAGCATCCGCCTTGCCGTTACCACCTTCGTCTTCATACCATATAAAAGCACAAAAAGCAAGTGAGAGCACGATCCAAAAAATCGTTTGGATCATTGCCATTTTCAATGTAACAATCGAATTCTTCTTACTCAATAGCCCCAGATCAATGACCAATGCCACTGCCAGCACTGCACCAAAAACCAGGTATATAACTTGGGTAGTATTCATAATAAATTTTCTGTTTGGAAGAGGCCGGTTGGTCCAGGCGACGCTGACCTCTTCACTTGTTTGTTTATTGACTTAATTCAATTACTCCTCCAGGACTTATTTAATTCTGTACTTCCTGCGCCGTATCCACTGAAATGTGAAAGCAAATAAAATGACTGCCAGGATGGGGGCAGCAATATTTAATAATTGCCAGGAAATTTTTTCGGAATTCACTTTTTTCGTGTCCAATAACCTTACCACATAATCTTTCGCCTTTGCTTCACTCAGGTCATTTGTATTGACCAGGTAGTCAAGACAGTTTTGTAAAAAATCTTTGTTTGCAAAAGGAAATTCTTTCTGTGAACCGTAAGTAAAACGATTCATTCCCATGGGCAATGGCTGGTTGCCTTTAATTACAGCATTCAACACTATATCGCCATCAGCCACTATGATCATTTTATTCTCATGGATAGATTGAGGCAAAAAAGAAGCCTTGTATTTTTCCAACGAATCATTCATGCTTTG
Source organism: Ferruginibacter sp. (assembly GCA_039921685.1). Taxonomy (GTDB): domain Bacteria; phylum Bacteroidota; class Bacteroidia; order Chitinophagales; family Chitinophagaceae; genus Ferruginibacter. The sequence continues at coordinate 9,072 of JBDSBG010000031.1, read as the reverse complement.
TGATAACCTGTTTGCATACAGGGAACTAAACTTTCCTTCCAGCAAAACGGCTACAGGAATATGAGCTTTTTTGTACTTGTCATCTTGTGGTGCATTAACATTCTCCTTACCACTGATAAGGGCCGGGCTGCCAATTGTTCTTGCATTGGCAGAGGAACTGAGCAGGATTGTTTTTTTAATTCCTGCAGCTTCAACAGTATCAATTGAATTAACAAATTGCCCGGACACAAAGCCAAGATTTTTATTAATAGGATGGTTAGAACCCGATTCCAGTACCGGGAAATAATTCCAGGGAAGCAAATCAAACTGGCCATTGCCATTCACATCAAAAGGAAGATAGTCACATTGAAGGTCCATAACAAGATCAGCATTCAGCCGTACTCCATATTTAAAAAACATATCATTCAAACCCAACTCACGGTCATAAGCAATTACTTCATTTTTAATTGCAAGGCTATCCATCTCGGCATTCAACCTGTCGATGAACATTAATATTTTCCCACCATTCATTATATACTGATCGAGTTTTAGCTTTTCTTCATCGTTAAACGCAGATGTGGGTTTTACAATTATGAGTGTTGTAAATTCGGCTGGTATGATTGGTTGTGTATTCAGGTCAAATGTAAAAACCTGGTAATCGGGGCTCAATACATTTTCCATCAGGTCATAAATCCTGTAATCAGTGGACGGCTCACCGTTACCGGTAGCGTAGGCAACCACAGGCTTCTCCTTCTGCGTGATCTTTGATATGGCATCTATCATTTTATATTCCAGCATCGCTTCAGAACTATTCAGCTCCTGGGGATTAATAAGCGGAGATTTGCCCTGGTGAATTTTCACCGGGTAGATCGCCTCTTTATAATGAACCAATGCGTAAGGGTAAACAAGTTGCTGTTGTTGTCCCTCTTTTAATTGAGAGGTAAGGTTAATCGGGTATAGGCCCATTGCAGAAAGTGTGTCAGCATATTTTACTGCTGTTCCTTCCACCTCATCTTCGGGGGAAATAAAATGGTACTGCAATTTATTCCCCGCTATTTCTTTAAACTCACGCAAAAGATCATCCGTTGATGAGGCCAGTTTTTTAAACCCACTGGGGTAATTTCCCTTTAGAAAAACATCTATCCTAACCGGCTCATCGATATTCTTCAATAATTTTTTGGTAGAGGAGCTGAGTGTGAATCTTTTTTCATTGGTAAAATCAAGCCGTGTATGCCATACAGATGCAACCCAATTGATGCCAATTAAAAGAACCAATGCTAGCAATAACCAGGCACTGCTGTTTGACATTTTTTTAAGAACAGTCATTATCTTTTATGCAGTTTTTTTACGGTTATCAATAAAGACAGGAAGATAATGCTCAAAAAATAAATGACATCGCGGCTGTCGAGTACAGCACGGCTGATGCTGCGGTAATGAAAATCTATTCCAAGCATTTCAACATAATAATCTGCCTGGCCCTGCAGCATAGGAAGTTTGCTAATAGCATTGAATCCAAAATATAAACTGAGGCACATGAATGCGCTTATCAGGAAAGCAACAACTGCATTGTTGGTAAATGAGCTGCAACAAAGGCTAATTCCTGCAAATACCGAACTCAGCAGCAACAGGCCCAGGTAGCTCCCGGCAATGCCTCCACTGTCGATATTCCCGGTAGCGCTTAAATATTTTATCGTAATAATATAAATGAATGTGGGTAGTATCACGAAAACAATGATGAGTAAAACAGAAAAGTATTTTCCCAGCACAATTTGCCAGGCAGTAAGTGGTTTTGTTTGGAGGATCTCGAAAGTGCCCGTCCTAAATTCATCCGACAGGGAGCGCATCGTTATTGCTGGGATCAGAAACATCAATACCCAGGGGGCAAGTTCAAAGAATTTATCCAGGTTGGCATAGCCATATTCAAAAATACTGCTGTCCTTCAGCATGAAAAGGAAAATGCCATTGATCAAGAGGAACAGGATAATGGCAATATAGCCCGTGAGGTTACTAAAAAACTGGTTTAATTCCTTCTTACAAATGCTGAACATGAGTTATAAAATTGCTGCAATTTACTATTTAACAAGAGAATACGGCCGGCAGAAATGAAGATGCAAGTAATATTTTTTGCCAGAGGCAGCGGAATTGCAATACAGATTGTCATGTATAAGTCATTTCAGGCCCTCCGTTTACCAATCACTAATATTCCAATACAAGAAATTTAAACTAAGATTGACGACAAGCAATCAGGGGTTTAGATGAAGCGTTTACCAAAACCAACTGTGATCCCCCTCTCCAGGGGGATTTTCAATTTTGGAGCTACCCTAATGCTTTGATGAAGCCAATAGGGCAAAGCGTAAATTTGTACGCAGCCCATCATCTATCAACTTGAATTTCGATGAAAAAAATTTGTTTCAATTTCCTGCTCATCCTGTTTTTTAAACTTTCATCCGGCCAGGCTAATTCTATAGCGATTTATTATACTCCCGTGGATATGCCGGCTATTTTAAAAAACAGTTATTACAGGTTGACCGATACGAGGCTTTTAGCGGAAGACCTGGCTGCTTTACTGAACAAGGCTACAGGCAATTCGTTTACGCCAGTACCCCACACAGCTAATACAACAAAGGGCATTTTTTTGATATTAGACAGTAATAACAGGTCGCTGGGAAGCGAAGAAGGAGTATTAGAATCCGATGGAAAAAGCTTCATCCGAATTACTGGGAGATATACTACCGGTATCTCGTATGCTATGTACAGCTGGCTGGAAAGCCTGGGCTTTCACTTTTACTTACCAGGTGATGAATGGACCAGCATTCCATCTATGAAAACCCTGTTCAAAAATAAAATAACCAAACAGCATTATAAACCTTATTTCCATACCAGGATGTTCTATGCCAGCGGCGCCATTTTTCATGTAAAAGGTTTGGATGAGACGGGGCAAAATGAAAAAGACTGGAGGCAATGGTATTTACGTAACCGGATGGGTTGTGATTACCTGAGCATCGATGGGCATATTGGCGAAGTGTTCAATATTACTCATCGTAAAGAGATTGAAAGTGATACATTGATGGTAGCGCCAATAAATGGAAAAAGACAATTTAGCAACGGAAGCAAGCTTGACCCGACCTATAAAAAAGGTACTGAATTGTTTAGCAACTGGATTGTGGAGGAGTTTTTAAAAGAACGGTCTGCCACTCCCAATTTTTTACCATTTAAAAAATTCTATACAACTGATGCTGGTGATGGCCTTGACTATTGCCATACGCCCGAATGTGAAAAACAATTTAAAACAGTTTCAGACCAGGTATTCAGCATTACAAACCAAACGGCAAGGAAGATAAAACTTGCAGACTCACGGGCAGGTGTGAGTGCCATGGCTTATGGGGAAAGGACGGATACGCCCGGCATCCGGATTGAACCCAATGTGCATATCATGGTTGTTCCAAATGCATTTCAAACAGTAAGCACTTCAGCAGAAATCATGAAGCGATGGGCAAAGAAATCAAAGAACATAAGTGTGTACGATTATTTAAACATTGGTGTATGGGCACAGGATATGCCTTTCTTTGACCTGTACCAGTATCACAATTATATGCAGTATTTGAAGTCATTGAAAATAGAGGGCATCAGCTATGAAACTTCACTCTCGAAATTAGGGTCAGGTATTCAACAATATTTTATCTTAAAATACCTGTGTGATCCTTATTCATCAGTGGGTAAGCTCCTGGATGAATTCTGCAAAAATAATTTTGGGGCGGCTGCGATGCCCATTAAGAAATTGCTCAAAGAATGGTACTTCAGCCCGGTACACTTGAAGACGAATTATAATTACCCTTCTTTTTATGAAGATGAGCTTGGACGTTTTGTTCAATATATTGTTGATGCAGAAAGTATTCCTGGTTTATCTGCGTCCATTAAAAAAAGAATAGAAGAATTAAAAGCATATACCATTTATCTGTGTAAATTTTATGAACTCTTCGCTGAACTAAAAAGCCTGCAGGCTTATGCAACTGATCCTTCCTTGAAAAGTAAAAATGCCGAATCATTATTGACTTATACCTGGCAGTTGTATAAGTCTAAAATATTTCACAATACCCAGCTGAATGATATGCTCAAAAAAATGCTTACAGACCAGCAGAAAGAAAAATGGGATTATTATAAAAGCGATCAGTTTAAAAATATCAGCAATGATGTTGCCTCTGTAGTAAGAAATGAGTTTGAAAAAATAAAAAATAAATATCTTCCTCTTGCTGCACCAGACTATCCAGTGACAGATTCATTTTTAGCAGCCAATGCCAGCCTTGCTGCAGACAGCATCAGGATCGCTACAACCGATGAGAAGGCCATCCCCAACTTTATTTACCCTTTGGATTTTTATTGTGCTGCACCGGGAACACTGAAGATCAAATATGAAGCCGGCAAGAGCCAATTAGACGGATCAACAGGTAAGGTTGCCCTTGTGAGTGTAGAAAGTGCAGATTATAAATTCATCAAAACAAATGCTGTGTATAAGCAGGAAAGTAATGGTACGTTTTTATACCAGCTGCCCGTTAAAGGACATTACCGATTATATTTATCGCAGTTCAATGCGACGCATGTTGGTTATATAATTTACCCTGGCAACAACCTTTTTTATCATAATAAAAAATCCATTATGATGAATACATTGCTGATGCAGGATATTGAAACCAAAAATCCTTATCCCAATAAGTTCCTTGCATTTTATGCACCGCAAACGGATAGCATTTATTTCAGCAATTTATATGCTGGCTCAAAAAACACTTCAAATCTTTATACCCCATCAGGTAAACCGATTGCGGTTTATGAAAGCAAGCAAACCTTTTATAATTCTGCTGCTGTTCCCAAAAATCAAAAATATCCTTTCATGTTTTATGAAAACAGTCTTTTTCGCTGGCCTCCTGTTTTGAAAAACACTGCAGCATACTATTTTTTCTTAAAATATCCACTCAAGCCATTTTGATTATTCCTTTTTTCTGGAAAATTGTATGGGCAACTACTTTCTAGTTTATAAAAAACCTGTAACTTAAGGTCTTCTTATTTTATAAAAAACAAAAAACCTCCATTATGAAAAAGACTCTCCTGCTTTTTAGCAGCTGTATTATTTTAGCTTTCGGTTGTAATAAATCAAAAATTACAGAAGAAGCTGCTCCTTCCACACCTGAAGGCGATGCGATAGAAGCTCCTTTGGGCGAGCGCCAGTGCGGCACCCAGGAAGTACTTCAACGTTTACTTGCAGAAGATCCAACGCTTGCAGAAAGAATGAACCAGGTTGAAAACTTCACGGCAGGATTTGAAAGAGATCCCTCGGCATACCGGCTCGTAAACGGTGTTATTGAAATACCTGTTGTGGTAAATGTATTATATAAGACGAGTTCACAAAACATATCTGATGCACAGATCGCTTCACAGATCACTGTTTTGAATAATGATTTCCAGGCAACAAATTCTGATTACAATCAAACACCATCTCTTTTTCAATCGGTGCGTTCCGGGAATTTCAACGTTCGTTTTGTACTTGATAAAGTAGTTAGGAGGTCTACTTCGAAGTCAAGTTGGGGCACAAACGATGCTATGAAGAAAGCTGCAAATGGCATTGTTCCAACCAGCCCAACTACAAAATTAAATTTATGGTGCTGCAATTTAAGTGGCGGCATTTTAGGATATGCTCAATTTCCGGGTGGGCCTTCGTCTACCGATGGTGTTGTAATAGACGACAATGCTTTTGGCAGTACAGGCACGGTACAGGCGCCGTATAACAAAGGAAGAACTGCCACTCACGAAGTGGGGCATTGGCTCAACCTGCGCCATATATGGGGAGATGCAAATTGCGGAAACGATCTTGTAAATGATACACCTACTCAACAAACAGCTAATTTTGGTTGCCCATCGTTCCCGCATAGAACCTGTAATAATAATGCTGATATGAGCATGAATTATATGGATTATACCGACGATGCATGCATGTACATGTTTAGCGTTGGTCAAAAAACAAGAGCACAGGCTTTATTCGCAGCCGGCGGAGCAAGGAACAGTTTTGCTCAACCATAAATTAACCGAACTTCATAATGCAAAAGAGCTGTCCTATGGGCGGCTCTTTTGTATTAAAAAACATAGTTGTCCGATAAAATGCTTCAAATCCTTATCAAGCCTGCATGACCTTACTACCTGCAGGCATGCCCAACCCTTCTCCGAAGGAGCTACGGTGTGGACAGATCTTTTAGTTGATTAGTTATCCCTAAACATGATAGATACACGGATGAAGACGGATTTTTTTGTTCCAAAAATTACAGATCAGTACTAACGCTCGTATCGGTATGCTGCGCCAGCAGCATTATCCGTGGATTATCCGTTTATCCGTTTCATCCGTGTATCTATCATCGTGGTTAATCTATTTATTTATTCAAAAGTTGTGTCCACACAGTAGTTCGAAGGAGAGGGGCCAGAACCCGCCACTGTAAAGGACTCCATGGACTTAAGCAAAATTTGCCCGGACATCATTATTTAAAAAACTTTTTACGCTATTGTATGGAATTTTATCTATGCTGTATCTAAAGGCAAATTTTTAAAACTATGCAAAAGAAGATCTTATTAATTGCGGTGTACTTTACATTTGCCGGTGCTTGCGTAAATGCACAAAGCAAAGACAACATCGCTTCTCCGCCACCGCCGCCAGCAGCACCGGTATCCATTGACAATTTAGTTGTGCCTCCTCCCCCGCCGCCGCCGCCTCCCATACCACCGCCGCCACCCGGGCACCCAATCGAATCTAAATCTGCTGTTATCGTTAATAACCATGGTTACGATGTTTCTGTTCAAATAATAAACGGAAAAGGTATGGTGTTTTTGGAAAAGGATGATGTGAAGCAAAAGATCAAATTGTCAACCTGGAATGCAAACCGGAAATTTTATGAAAAGAAATACGGACAACTGCCAGCAATACCCGCAGATCCATTACAGGAAAAAGATGATAGCAACCGTGATGAATGATATGGCAAATTCAATGATGGCTATAATTAAAAATCCCCCGGCTAATTACCGGGGGATCTCCATTTATAATATCTTTTTTAAACTGCAAAACTTTCTCCGCAACCACAACTCCTGCTTGCATTGGGATTATTAAAATAAAATCCTTTTCCATTCAATCCATCACTGAATTCCAGTTCTGTGTTTACGAGGTATAAAAAACTTTTAAGGTCAGTAACGATCTTCATTCCCTTATCTTCAAACACCTGGTCCATGGGTTTGGTTTCATTGTCAAAATCAAGCTTATAACTCAAGCCGCTGCATCCACCACCTACTACGCCTACACGAAGAAAATAAGCAGGATCATTGGCAACACCTGCATCCTGCATGAGTTGGTGCACTTTTGATTTTGCTTTATCGCTGATGTAAATACTGTTATCTAAAGCCTCCCTAAATCCCTCCGAAGGAGGGACTTTGGAAGTCCCTGATATTTCAGCATTATTTCCTGATATCGAACTATTAGCCTGCATTAAAAAAATCTTTTTAATCGTTATAAACTTTGAAGCCCCTCCTTCGGAGGAGTTGGGGGAGGCCTAATGTACTACGCTTTCCTCAAACTTGATCTTCTCCATTCCATTCTTACTACGGTAATCATTGATCGCAGCTTTAATAGCATCTTCTGCCAGCACAGAGCAATGTATTTTTACGGGAGGAAGATTCAGTTCTTCAACAATTGCCATGTTGTCTATTGTCAAAGCTTCATCCACACTTTTTCCTTTCAGCCACTCTGTAGCCAATGAAGATGATGCAATGGCAGAACCACAACCAAAAGTTTTAAATTTTGCGTCGGTGATCATTCCTTTATCATCTACTTCTATTTGTAAACGCATAACGTCACCGCATTCCGGTGCACCAACAAGGCCTGTTCCCACGTTCTTACTGGATTTATCAAGTGTACCCACATTCTTAGGGTTTTGATAATGATCGATCACTTTTTCTGAGTATGCCATTTTAATTATTTTAAATTTTGAATGATGAATGTTGAATGAGATGCTTCATTTAAAATTTAGCATTTAACTTTCAACATAATTATTATGAGCTGCCCACTCAATTATAGTCAAATCAATTCCATGTTTATACATTTACCAAAGCGAGCTCCTCTCTTAATTTTAAAATACTCTCGTTAATTGCCTTGATTGTTTTAAATGATGAATGGGATGCTTCATTTAAAATTTAGCATTTAACATTCAACATAATTATTAATGAGCTGCCCACTCAATTGTAGTCAAATCAATTCCTTCTTTATACATTTCCCACAATGGGCTCATTTCTCTTAATTTTAAAACTGTCTCCGAGATTGCTTTGATTGTATAGTCTATTTCTTCCTCTGTTGTAAACCTGCTCAAACCAAAACGCAATGAACTATGTGCAAGATCATCACCCAGGCCAAGTGCCTTTAAAACATACGAAGGTTCCAGGGATGCTGAAGTACATGCAGAACCGGAACTCAATGCAATATTCTTATTGAAGCCCATGAGTAATCCCTCACCTTCTACATGCTTAAAAGAAATATTTGCAACATGTGGTAATCGATGTTCACGACTTCCGTTTACATATGCTTCTTCTAATTGCAATAAAGTTGTTTCTAATTTGTCTCTTAATTTGCTGATACGGGCAGTGTCTGCTTCCATATCAAGCATACAAAGTTCACAGGCTTTTCCAAAACCAACAATACCAGGAACGTTTAATGTACCGCTGCGCATTCCACGCTCATGGCCACCGCCATCCATTTGTGCCGTTACTTTAACCCTTGGATTTTTTCTGCGTACATATAATGCGCCAACACCTTTCGGGCCGTACATTTTATGTGCTGTGAAAGCCATCAGGTCAATCCAGTCTTTATTTACATCTACAGGGATTTTACCTACAGCCTGAGTAGCATCTGTAAATACCAATACGCCGTGTTTGCGGGCAATAGCACTGATCTCTTTTATTGGCATCACTACACCGATCTCATTGTTGGCATACATGATAGCTATCAGTATGGTGGTAGGGCGTATGGCAGCTTCCAGCTCTTTAAGGTCAATAATGCCATCGGCTTTTACTTCC
>JBDSBG010000030.1:0-18711 GCA_039921685.1 Ferruginibacter sp. | reverse complement strand
ACTATTGTTGATGTTAGAGAACCGGACGAACACGCAGCATTTAATATTGGGGGTATATTGTTGCCCTTAGGAAACATAGCAGCAATGCAGATAGATGCGATTGAAGAATTCAAAAATGCAGAATTGGTATGTTATTGCCGAAGTGGTAAACGTAGCATGCAGGCATGCATGATGCTGGAGACTTTTGGTTTCAGCAATGTAAAAAACCTTGCCGGCGGAATGTTGGAATGGGAGGAAAAGTTTAAGTGAGTGTTGAATGTTAAATGTGGTTGCATGTTCTCACCGTTTTTGCAGGGTCCCAGAACTTTTATTTTTTATTGAATTGTAAGTAAATGTTCAATAACCAATTTGTGAAATACATCGAACTCTTTTACCGGTGAACATTGAATATTAAGCATTGGACATTGAACATTAATAGCAGGGATTAAATCATTGAAGGAAACCATCACATGTATCAGCAAATCCTCCCTTTTTAAAAACTAACATTTATCCCAAACACCCAATTAATTTTTGCCATCGGGAAATAGTATCTATCCGCATAGATCTCCCCTCCATACCGGGCTGTGTACACATACCCGTTAGGTTCATATTCCTTATTAAACAAATTATTTACCTGCCCGGAAATTTTCCATTCTTTGAATAACCTGTTTTTAACAGTGAAAATGATTCTTGCATCCTGCGTATAGAAACCATCTAATTTTCTTTGTTGGTTTTGGGTATTGTCTAAATATTGTTTGCCAACGCACTTGCTTGTTAAACTCAATTCCAGGTTTTTTAAGGGGAGGATATTGATGATGGCTCCTCCAACAATGGATGGCGAGAAAGCAATGTCTGTTTTTTTATGAAGGATGGATTGTTGTCCGACCCAGTTACCCGCAATATCATAGTCGTCTAAGAATTCCATGAATTCCTTTATTTTATTTTTACTGAAAGAAATATTTGCATTTAAATTTATCCATTTTGCCAATGTATATCCTGCCTGCAACTCAACTCCCACCCGGTAACTATAGGGTACGTTTATCCTTGTGTATGAGCCCACATCATTGATCATTCCTGTTTGTACCAATTGATCTTTATAAAGCATGCAGTAGATAGTGGCGGATGCAAAATACCTGCTATTCTTTTGTTCTATGCCTGCTTCAAAATCGTGTAATGTTTCTTTTTTAGGTTGATGAATGCTGCCGGCTTCAAAATCTGCACGATTGGGTTCTTTGTTAGCAGCGGCGTAACTTAAATAAGCCTGCCATTTCCTGATATGATAGCTGATGCCGATTTTAGGATTAATAAAATTAAATTTCCTGCTTATGAAAAGACCTGGAAGATCATCGAACCCATTCAGGTTGTGTTTAACATAACGATATTGGATATCGGAAAATATACTCCATTTTTCCGTGGGTTTAAATTCCCATTTGGCATAAAGGGATGCTTCTGATTTTTTGGCAGGTGCGTTGTAGTAATTGTAATCTTTGTCAATACCAAAAGCTGCCCAACTGATATTGCCAAAGTGTTTGCCATCATAAACATTCCAACTGCCGCCAATCGTTACCGTATGTTTGATTGTTTTGTGTTGGATGGAGAATATTTGCCCATAAAAATTATTGTCAAGCCATTTCTGCCTGACCAGATCCGTACGGGTTATAATAGTGTCTCCCAACAGCAGGTCAGGAAGTCCGTAGCTGCTGAATTTTTGCTGCCCCTTGTAATTTTCATAATAGCCTTTTCCTTTCACAAGAAAGACTGCAGTGTTAAAGTTCCACTTCTCTTTAAGGCTGTGAGTGAAAAACAATTGATAATGTGTTTGAGTATAATTATCCGTCTCATTATCATAGGGCTCACCCGGTTTGTCTGTGCCGCTTGAATTATAGGTTCTGATTGTTCCCAATAAGGATGCAGGAACGCCATTCCATGCCTGGTATGTTTTTTCTTTACCAGAAAAAATATTAAAACGTATCGTTGATCTTTTATTAAAATATGCACCTGATAAATAAAAAGCAGTCAGATCGCTGCTTGCCCTGTCGATATATCCGTCACTGCTTACACGGCTAAGCCTTGCGTCGATGGTAAACTTATTGTTGATCAGGCCTGAGCCAACCTTCACTGTATTTCTCCAGCTATTGAATGACCCATAATTGTTGTTGCATTCCGCATACGGTTTCTCAATAAGTTCATTAGTAGATATGCTGATGGTAGCTCCAAATGCTCCTGTTCCGTTGGAAGATGTACCGACCCCTCGTTGTATCTGGATTGAGCTTGCAGAAGAAATGAAATCAGGCATATCAACAAAATAAGTAGCCTGGCTTTCTGCATCATTGTAGGGGATCCCGTTTACGGTGGTGTTAATACGCGTGGCATCGGTTCCACGAATATAAATGCCAGTATACCCTATACCGGTACCGGCATCAGAATTTACAACAACCGAGGGTGTTTGATTTAGTATAAAGGGAATGTCCTGCCCAATGTTATTTTTTTCAATTTCTTTTTTGGAAATATTTGTTTTCGTAAAAGGGGCCTTATCACCCGCCCTGATGGATAAAACCTCAACAGGTTGTAAAATCGTAGTGTCATTGAATGCTTTTTGTTGGCCATGCACAAAAGAACAAAGAATGCACAACAGGTTAGCTGCTATCAGTTTTTTCATAAAAAATATTTGTGCTGAAAATCCGGGTGTGGATCCCGAGAAAAAAATTTAACTCCCTTCGCAGGCATTATCCTGTGCAGGTTATACGGGTATAATCTCAGCCTCCTTTTTGATCGTGGAAGCACCCCGGAAATTCAGGCAGTGTTATAAAGAGCGAGCTGCAAAGCTACAAGCATTTTTTTAACCTTTATTTTTTTATTTTTGAAATTATTTTTGCAACCTGTAACAAATCTTTCCTTCACACGTATTACTAACTTAAAAGTATAGCCATGAAGATTTTATTTATCCTGTTAACCACCGTCCTAAGTTTGAGCGCTTTTGCTCAAAAAAGTTCAACCCTGGTTGACCCCAATGCAAAGCCACGAAGTTTAAATGGTTCATTCACAGCGATCACTGTAACGGATGGCATTGATCTGTACCTAACAGCAGGTACCGAGGAATCACTTGCCGTAAGTTTTGCAGATGAAAAATATGAAGAGAAATTTAAAACTGAAGTTGAGGATGGGGTGCTAAAGATCTATTTTGATAATCGTGGCATTAACTATAGCGACAACAACCGGCGAAAATTGAAAGCTTACGTTTCTTTCAAAACACTGGAGAAGCTAACTGCATCTGGTGGGGCGAATGTTAAACTGCCAACTGCTATTTCTGTCAACAACTTCGAAATGAAATTTACCAGCGGTTCTCTTTTTGAAGGTGAAGTAAAAGCAAAAGAAATTACACTTGATCAGAGCAGTGGATCGGTCGTAACCATCAGCGGTAGCTCAGATAAGATAACAATTGAGGCAAGCAGCGGAGCTATTTTAAAAGGTTATGCGTTTACAACGGATTATTGCAATGCAAAAACAAGCAGTGGGGGTGAAGTTCGGATATCCGTAGGAAAAGAATTGTCTGCCAAAGCGCACAGTGGGGGTGGGATCCATTATAAAGGTACTGCCATCATAAAAGATATTGATATCAGCAGCGGGGGAGTAGTAAAAAAAGTTTAAACAATTTATCATGAAAAAAACAGCAGCCAGCCTCCTCTTAATATTTTTTGTATTGACATCGTTCGCCCAGCGGCAATTTGTAGTAGATGCAAATGCCGAATTGCGTACCATTGGAAAAAGTTTCAGTGAAATTAAAGTTTCCGATGGTATTGATATTTACCTTTCGCAATCAGACAACGAAGCAGTTGCTGTGAGTGCCTCCGAAGAAAAGTACAAGGCAAATATTAAGGTCGCAGTTGAAGGAACTACCCTCCGCATATATTACGAAGGTGAAAAATGGTGGGGGAAAGACAGGAAAATGACCGCCTATATTTCATTTATCAACCTGGAAAAACTAAATGCATCTGGCGCTTCTGACATTTCTGTAGCCGGCACTATAAGAGCAACGGCATTAAAAATAATCCTTTCTGGTGCAAGTGATTTCAAAGGAGATGTTGCTGTTACTTCCCTCGATATGGAACTTAGCGGTGCATCTGATGTAACTATTAGCGGAACTGCCACTAACCTCAATATTGAGAGCAGTGGGGCAAGTGATGTAAAAGGTTATGGCCTTAAAACAGAAATCTGTACAGCGAAGGCTTCAGGGGCATCTGATATAAGCATTGCAGTGAACAAGGAATTGAACGCACATGCAAGTGGTGCAAGTACTATCTCTTACAGGGGAACTGGAGTTATTAAAGAAGTACACAGCAGCGGGGCTAGTTCAGTAAGTAAAAAAGGTTAGCATTTTCAATGCCTGTATGAAATTCAATAACACGATCAATACTAATTAGATTAATATTTGTCTGCCGATTGGCTAAGCCTTGACAATCTTTGCTGGCGCAGCTTTAATTTAATTGGTATTATTTAGAGAAAGCCCATAAAAGAAAGTCGGCGAAATACTGACGCCATGAGTTAATATCATTACTGCCACTTTTGCCCAAAACGAATTTGATATCGGCTTTAGAGCCGGTATTTTTTTTGTCGATAATATCAATCAATGCTTTTGTCTGTTTCATGGTGGTACTATCAATCAAAGCAACCTGTTTCCCTTCTGCTTCCTGAAACGTACTTTGAGTTCCTGCTGCATAAAACCAGTAAGAAAGTTTTGGGCGCTTTCTTGAGGAGCTTATTTCCTGCAGTATTGCATTCTGCGTTTCTCCTTTTATCCCAACAGTGCCTTTATAATTAAAATTTGCTGAAAAAACTCCAACCTTATCAATTTTATCTGCATTTTGCCAGGCGATGTCAAGAGCGCTTATCCCTTTCAGTGAGTTGCCGCAAATGGCGATGGAATTGAATTTCCTTATTGCTGTTTTTTTCTTTATAAAAGGATAGAGTTCATTTATAACAAACTCATTGTATTTATCTGCTTTGTTTCCCTGCTTCCCTGTAGTGGAGAGATTTGCCATTCCGTATTCTTCATTTTCCCGGCCTTCTATCGCTACAAGCACCAATGGCTGTATTAGCTTTTCGCTAAAAAGGCTGTCGATTATTTCATTCAAATCCATCTGTTTCAAATCATTCCCGGCGTTTAATAACAAAAGGTTCATATCTGATTTTTGGTCGGGAACGCGGGTACTGATGATAGTAAGGTTTACATGCCGCTGAAGGTGGCGGCTATATATTTTATCGGATTGCTCTTTTATAGCACTTTTGCAGGAGCAGATAGCAACTAAAACAAGTAACAAATAATGCCTGTTACAAAAAAGGAGTCTTATCATGTTCATACCTGTTGAATTTTTAAAGTTTCTTATTTAATCCGAATTAGAGATGCCAACTTCAGCCACCATCAGTCCTTAAAAATATAAGTTTTGGTGGCAAGTCCATAATCTCTTATTTTTGCACCGCGAAGTAGAGCAGCGGTAGCTCGTCGGGCTCATAACCCGAAGGTCAGAAGTTCGATCCTTCTCTTCGCAACCACAAGGCCTGATATCCAGGCCTTTTTTATTTGAGTTGGTTCATTCATTAAAGCTCATGTGTTGGTGTTGGCCCGGCAACTCCCCTTATCATGATATTACTGGCTTTAGTCATATCTGATTCCATTAAAATAGAATAATTTTATCCGGTCATTTAAAAGGCTGTTAACGATCATAGTCAATCATCAATGAAAGCAGGTTTTGTAAATATTTTTGGTAAACCAAATGCGGGCAAAAGCACTTTGCTAAATGCATTGATGGGCGAAAAAATGGCCATTGTCTCTCACAAAGTACAAACAACCCGGCATAGAATTAAAGCAATCCTTACTGATAAAGAATACCAGATTATCTTTTCCGACACACCGGGGATCATCGAACCCAAATACAAATTGCATGAAAAAATGATGCAGGCTGTTAAAGGTAGCCTTGAAGATGCTGATATTGCTTTACTTATTGCAGATGCAAGAGAAAATGTAGAAGAGAGCCATGCAATATTTTCCGCTTTGCGTTTGAAAGTTCCTGCTATCATTATCTTAAATAAATCAGATGCCGTTAAAGATCCGGCACAATTGCAAACAGCAAAGGATTTTTTTGAACAGCAATCCTATTGCAAAGAAGTAGTAATCATTTCCGCCCTCAAAAAAAAGGGTGTTGATGAACTGTTGCAACGAATACTGCACTATCTGCCTGAAGGCCATCCATTTTATGAGGGAGATGACCTGAGTGATATGCCGACTAAGTTTTTTGTAAGTGAATTAATAAGAGAAAAAATTTACCAGCTTTACCAGGAAGAACTTCCCTATCATGCAGCGGTATTGGTACAGGAATTTAAAGAGAAAACAACATTGATAAAAATTGGCGCCGATATAATCGTACAAAGAGAAACACAAAAAGGAATTATTTTAGGTGAAGGAGGAAGTATGATAAAACAATTGGGCACCCTTGCACGAAAAGACATTGAGGCATTTTTAGGAAGAAAAGTTTTTTTAGAGCTTTTTGTAAAAGTGCGGCCAAAGTGGCGGGATAACGAGATACATTTGCGTGAGTACGGTTATTAGGCCAGTAACGGTAAGCCATAGACGAATAGCATTTTTTAAACTAAAAATAAAATCCCACCAGGGGACAGGGGTATGAGTTTCACAGTAGCAATAACAGGAAGGCCAAATGTTGGCAAAAGTACATTCTTCAATCGCATGCTTGAGCAGCGTAAAGCCATCGTGGATGACCAGAGCGGTGTAACCAGAGACAGGCAATATGGAATTGCAGAATGGATCGGCAAATCTTTCAACGTAATAGATACCGGGGGATTTGTGCCTCAAAGTGAGGATGTGTTTGAAAAAGAAATACGCAAGCAGGTGCTTATAGCCGTCGAGGAAGCTAATGCTGTGATTTTTATGGTGGATGCTGCAACAGGCATTACAAACCTGGATGAGGCAATGGCTGAAATATTACGCAAAAGTTCCAAGCCCGTTTTTTTAGTAGTTAATAAAGTTGACAATCATAGCCGCCTGCTAGAAGCTAGTGAGTTTTACAGCCTGGGCTTCGAGCATATATATTTTCTTTCATCGATCAGCGGTAGCGGCACGGGAGAATTGCTCGACGCCATTGCAGCTCTAATACCTGAGGATGATGAAGCAAAAGCTGATGATGATAACATTCCAAAATTTTCGATCATCGGTCAACCTAATGTGGGCAAGTCGTCATTATTAAATGCTTTGATCGGGCAGGACAGGACGATTGTAAGCGATATAGCTGGCACGACCAGGGACACCATTCATACCCATTACAATTTATTCAACAAGGAATTTATTCTCATCGACACCGCCGGCATACGCCGCAAAACCAAAGTACATGAGGACCTTGAATTTTATTCGGTGATAAGAGCAATAAAAGCAATGGATGAAGCAGATGTATGCCTTCTGTTGCTTGATGCCGGCAAAGGAATCACGGCGCAGGACCTTTCTATTTTTTCCCTTGCAGTAAAAAAAGGAAAAGGTATTGTGGTTTTGGTGAATAAATGGGACCTGGTGGAGAAAGAAACCAATACAGCACGTGATTATGAAAAAGACCTTAAAAAAAGGTTTGCACCATTTAGTGATGTTCCCATCATATTTATTTCAGTTACCGAAAAGCAACGGATTTTTCAGAGTATTGAAGCAGCCTTACAGGTGTATGACAATAAACATCGGAAGGTTACTACTTCGAAACTAAATGAAGTCATGTTAAAAGCTATTGAAAGCTATCACCCCCCGGTGGTGAGAGGCAATGCGGTTAAGATAAAATACGTTACCCAATTACCAACCCATACACCCAGCTTTGCTTTTTTCTGCAATTATCCTGACGACGTTAAAACTCCTTACAAAAATTACCTGGAAAACCAGTTAAGAGAAAATTTTGATTTCAGCGGCGTTCCTGTTCGGTTGTTCTTCCGAAAAAAATAGCCTGTGGATTTGTCAATTCGAACTACTTATTAATTTTTTTTAAAATAAAGTTGTCGTATTCAAAAAACCCGTTATTTTTGCGGCGAATTATTAAAACCAAAAAAAACTAAAAATGAAAAAATTATTATCAATTGTAGCAATTGCTGCTATTATGGTTTCTTGCAACGACGATAAAAAAGACGAATCTACAGCTACTGCTGGAGATACCACAAACGCTACTACAATGGATGCTAATGCTGCGAGTGCTGCTGCTGACTCTGCAAATGCTGCGAGTAAAATGGCTACTACTGCTGATTCTTTACAAAAAACAGCTACAACTATGGCTGATTCTACCGGTAAGATGTCTGGTAAAATGGCTGATTCTGCAACCAAAATGATGGACAAGGCTGCTGATAAAATGAAAGATGCTGGCAAAATGATGGATAAAGCTGCTGATAACGCAAAAGAAGCTAAGAAGCCATAATTGGTAAGATATTATAAATTTGAAGTGCCTGCTTTTTAAGCGGGCATTTTTTATGTCCGATGAAAAAGAATTGAAGAAGGATAAGGGTATGGCCGAAACACTCAAGGCCATTAAAGCTTTCACATAAATCCATAGTATAAACAAAACAGGTTCAATTCTTGTTATACAAATAGAGACTGCCGCTGCTATTTACAGTACTGTTGTGTTCTTTTTTTTTGAAAAAAATAAAAATTTACTACATTTAACTTTACTTCACATTTAATTACTCCGAGTTATGAAAAACCTTTACTTATTGGCGTTAACTATGTTCGCTTTTGCATCATCCACATTTTCCCAGGCCACCTCTACTGTAGTAGGCGGTGATTGGAGTGATCCGCTCACATGGACTGCTGGTGCGGTACCTACGGCAACTGACGATGTTATCATTTCCGATGGGGCGATGGTGATCATCGACCAGGACGCAACAGTTGCAAGTTTAACTGTTGGCCAGGGAAATTCCGGTATTCTGGAATACGAGGTAATAACTGCAAGAACCGTTACAGTTACAAATGACGTCACTATAAATGCAGGCGGCATTTTCAGGTCTTCGATAAATGGAACCATTACCTCACACGTATTATCAGTAGATGGAAATATTATCAACAACGGATCTCTTGACTTCAGTACTAACGGAAATACTGCCGGCACAGAAATTATTTTTACCGGAGCCGCCAATACGAGCTTTACTGGGACCGGGGCAATAACCGATGTTTACGCTATTACTGTAAACAAAGGCAGCAGTGCCGCATCTATTGTTGAATTAAGTACCGACGCATTCAGCTTCCAGGGTTCCACAAGCACCTCTGGAAACATTCAGTCCTTTCTGAACATTATTAATGGCACATTCAAAATTTCCGGGACGTTTACAATGGATAACGGTGTTTTTGCAGGCACAGGAGCTTACACGATTCCTGCTACAGGTGGCTTTTGGTTGAACAATCCCAATTTCACTGTAAATGCACGAGGCGGTACCGCAAACGTGGATGGCACATTGCAGGTTGATGCCGGCACAATGAATATCGGCAATGCAGCAAATAACAGGTTAGGTTATATCAATGGATCAGTAATCATTATTAATGGCGGGGTTGTAAATGTGGCCAGCAGGGTTTCCGCAACCACAACTTTTGGTGTGAGCTATATGCAAACAGGTGGCACACTAAATGTAAATACTGTATCTAATACCAGCGGCTCACGGGCAAGTTTTGATATACAGGATAACGGCGACAACTCGTCTTTCACCATGAGCGGCGGATCGATCGTTTTACAAAACGCAAACATAAGTGGCAGCGGAAACAGGGATTATTTTAATGATGCTACAAATATCAATATCACAGGCGGTACAGTACAGGTTGGAAATGCATTATCCGGATCAGCACAAACCTTTTTCCTCTCGGGTGCGGTTCCCTCTCTTCTCATTGACAACACAGCCGGCGGCCATACAGCTCAACTGTTGAATGATTTAAATGTATTCGGAAATACAACAATAAATTTAGGCACGACCCTCAATCTCAATGATGCTGCTGGTACCGGCCATACCTATACGCAACGCGGAAGTTCATTTGTAAATGATGGAACAGTTGACGGAACAGTTGCTGGCAGCACCTTAACTTTCGCCGGAACATCGGCGCAGGATTTTGGTGGTACAGGATCGCTTACTGCTCCGTTACAAAACCTGCAGATGAACAATGTAGCTGGCTTAACGATTACCAATCCCGTAGCTACAGACATAATCACATTTAGCCTGTCAATGCTTGCGGGAGATATCAATACTGGTGTTAATACCTTGACCGTTGGAACAGGTACAGCAACCCCAGGAATATTCACATATACATCGGGAACTGTTGTAGGTAAATTCAAAAGATGGTATGATGCGACCGTGTCAGCGAGAAATTTTCCCGTGGGCATACCGGGCACTACAAGAAATGCAAACATTCTTTTTACAACAGCACCAACAACCGGAGGTACTTTAACAGCAGAGTGGGTTTCGCAATATGGCGGCACCAACGGACTGCCACTTACTGAACCAGGATACCCTGCCATTACTAATACGGCCGCCGATGGTTACTGGACAATTATTGCCGCTGATGGCCTTTCAGGCGGCCTTTATACTGGAACTTTCATTGCAACAAATGTGGTGACGGTTATTGATTTCACGGAACTTGTTTTAGTGAAAAGGGCAGATGCAGTTTCTCCATGGACCCTTGATGGAATCCATGTCCCTACCACCGGATCCAATACTACCCCTATTCTGCAGCGAACAGGCATGTCAGGGTTTTCAGATTTTGCTATAGGTGGAAGCGGCACCTCACTTCCAATAAAAATAGAGTATTTTAAAGGTACCAAACAAACAGCCGGCAATTTGCTGGATTGGAAAGTTAGCTGCACAAATACTCCTACAGCTACTATGGTCATTGAACGCAGCAATGATGCGAGAACATTCAGCGCTCTTACCAGTATAACGGCTACCGCTGTACGTTGTCTGCAATCTTTTGATTATATCGATTATGCTCCGAATGCAGGAATCAATTATTACCGTATTAAGCTGTCAGATGCGGATGGAAAATTCACTTACAGTAGCGTCATCGCTATTTTAAATAAAGAAAATGGTTTCGATATTATCAGCATGTCACCAAATCCTGTGATCAGTAATGGCATCTTAACCATTGCAAGTGCGTTAAAAGCAAGGATGGAAATCGTAGTGACAGATGTGACAGGTAAGAAAGTATCTGCCCGGTCGGTAAACCTCCTGGCGGGAAGTAACCAGGTGTTCCTCGATCTTTCAAACCTCGCTGCAGGATCCTACCAGGTAACAGGTCGTACCAGCGAAGGAAGCAAAACAATACGCTTTATTAAAAATTAATGTTTAGGGCTATTATTCACTTTGGCAAAGGCCGGAAAGAAAGATCATAAGAACCTTTCGCCGGCCTTTGCTAAATTCATTTGCAAGAAAGATTTGTACCTTTGCGCCGATGAATTTAAAAGCATTTATAAAATCGGGAATTCTCACAAACTACTGTCTTGGTTTTTGTACAGCAGAAGAGGTATTAGAGGTGGAGATCCTATCCGAGAGGTATCCTGAAATAAAGGAAGAAATAGAAACCATCCGTCAACAGCTGGAAGAGCGCCTTCTTTTAAATACCATTAAACCATCTCCATCAGTAAAAGTTGCTGTTATGCGATCTGTTTATAAACAGCAGGCAACTATAAAAACACAGTTCCCGCCACTGATCAATGAAAATATTTCAAAACAGGAACTTGAAAATTGGGTAGCATTTAATAATATTCAGTCTCCCCTGGAAGAATTTGAAAACCTTTTTATTACAGAATTGCCTTCTACGGAGCATGTGATTAATTTTATTGTTGCGGCAAAACAAGGGCATGAACAGGAAATGCATGAAGAATTCATTGAGTACCTGTTTGTAATTAACGGCAGTTGTACAATGAATTTCGAGGGGAAAGAAAGATCATATGCTGTTGGCGATCTAATATCAATACCACCCAATGTTAATCATAGAGCATTTGTTACGTCTGCAGAACCCATGCTCGCCCTCGTGCAAAGACAAAAAATGTAATATCTCAATTGATTATTTTTAAAATCACATAAGCGATCACAATGAGAAGGAGCAGAAGTATGACGCTAATGTAAGTCCAATACTGATTTGGTATTTTTCTTTTTTCTTTTCTTTTTTTCTTTTTGTCAAGTTGCTTTTTGAGTTCAGCATTTATCTGTTCTACATAACCAGGTATAGCGCTTTTATTCGGTAATTGTTGAAGGCCCTCGACAGCATCATTCATGAATTCGTCATCATTCATTTGCTTTTCCAATTCGTGCTGTTCCGCATGGGGTAATTTTTTATTAAGGTACTGCAACAGTTTTTCCTGCTCAATATCTTTATTTAGGTTTGATAATATGTCTTTTAATTCATCACTCATTTTGTTGCAATCTTTCCATTTGTAATTTCAAATTCCGTTTGCCATTCTGTATATGGCTCTTTACCTGCATCATAGTAAAGCCAGTTTCATCTGCCACTTGCTGGTAACTTTTCTTTTCAAGATAAAACAAAGTTACGCAAAGCTGCTGCTCTTTATTAAGCTGAAGGATAGCCATCGAAAGTAGTTCGAGTGTTTTATCTTTTTCTTTAAGTGTCATGATATCGGAAAGATCATGCGGTGCGGCCATGGTCTTCTCATTGATCTCCTGCGTATATTTTCCTTTGTCCCGCAGTTTCATGAGACAATGATTTTTTGCCACCATGTAAAGCCAGCTCTTAAAATATTCCACTTTGTATTTATGAAGTTCGCCAATCACTTTTAGAAAAACCTGTTGCACAGCATCTTTTGCTTCCTCCTCATTTTTTAGGTATTTCATACTCACACCAAAAAGCAGCATTGTATAGCGTTCTAACAAGATGCCAAGCCATTCGTTGTTTCCATCATTATAAAAATGCTGTAACAGTTCTTTGTCTTCCTTATCGTTATGATTGCGCTGGGCCAAAATGGGAGCAGGGTTTAGCTATGTTGATCAAGATGTAAATAGGGACCGATTTCCATAAAAGGGAGGTATTTGGATAATTGATAATTGATAATTGACAATTGAAAATTTTGTGAGCAAGAGGCTTTTCAATAATAGAGGAATAAAAAGTTGTGAGACAGCTTTAATTGTCAATTTTCAATTGTCCTTTGTCAATTCTACTTATCTTCTCATCCCCAACATTTTTCTTGTCAAAAAAAAGCATTTTTACAGCGATCAAGATCATAAGTACAGCGAACACTTTTTTGGCTGTCTCCTGCGACATGCTGAGTGCGATCTTGCTCCCGAAATAACTACCAAAGAAGAAAGCTGCAGAAATAATCAGGACTACCCTAACATCAATGAAACCCTGTTTATAAAATTGCATCACCCCAAGCAATCCAACAGGTAAAAGCAAAATCCCAAGAGAAGTGCCTTGTGCCATTTTTTGTGAGAAGCCTAAAAAATAAACCAATGCAGGCACTATGACTATACCGCCGCCAATACCTACCATCCCACTCAATGTTCCGGCAGCAATACCTATCAATAACAAAATGATAAAAGTTTGCGTCTCCATATTCTTTTTTTTAGTGAGCATTTTATTTTGGGAATTTGGTTTTATAAGCCAGGATCGCATCGTCAATTATTTTATATGCCGCTTCCTTGTCCTGGAATTCATCAATTTCCACCACTTTATTTTCGAGCGCTTTGTATTGTTCAAAATAATTTTTCAGCACCGCAAAAAAGTGCGCCGGTATTTCGCTGATGTTTTTTATGTGGTTGACTGATGGGTCTTTGCAGGCAACAGCGATGATCTTATCATCTTTTTCCCCGCTATCGATCATTTGCATATTGCCGATCACGGTAGCTTCTACCAGGCAAAGTGCCTGAACACTTTCACTGCACATAACCAGGATATCGAGTGGATCATTGTCCTCACCAAGAGTTTGTGGTATAAACCCATAATTTACCGGGTAGTGAAATGAAGAATATATTACCCTGTCTAGTTTTAATAATCCCGTTGCTTTGTCTATCTCATACTTGCATTTGCTGCCTTCGGGTATTTCGATCAAAGCATTAACGACGGCAGGAGATTTTTCACCATAATGAGCACCATGCCATGGATGTAATACAAACATATTTAAGTTTTAATTCGTAATAATTTTATAGCCAACCCAGGTTGCGATAATTCCCGCAGTGAAACTGGTGAGTATATACAGGGCTGATAAAAAATATTTTCCCTGCTGTAGTAACTGAAAATTTTCCAGGCTAAAAGCAGAGAATGTTGTAAAGCCCCCACACAAACCAGTTGCCAAAAATATTTTCCAGTTATTGTCAAATTGAAAGTCTTTTACAGAAAGGCCAATCACCAGTCCTATGGCAAAACTTCCAGTAATGTTGATGAGTAAAGTTGCAAAAGGGAAATTGCTTGTTTTTAATAGAACACTTACGGCTAAACGAAGCATGGTGCCAATGGCTCCACCAAGTCCAGCAAGCATTATATTTTTTAGCATCATCGGTTAATTGGCATTCCCCGCCAGTGTATATTTAAAATCAATTTTCCATTCACCGTTTTCTTTAATTACTTTAATATCCATTGGCTTTTTCAGATAATCATTAGAATAATTGATCAGCTTCACGGAATCATTTACTTCCTGGAATTTATTGATATTATAGTTCGCATCCTTGTAGCTCTTTTTGGTTGCCGCATCAAGGCGTTCATAACGTATCTTATATACATCGAATAACTGCAGGTTTTCTGTATCTTTTACAAGCAATGTTTCGGCAGAGGTAAAATCACCATCCAGGGTAGCCCTGATAAATGCGGAGCCGGCGCCGATAGCAGTAGAAGGGTTTTCCTTTTTATGATCAGTACAGGAATAAATTATCAGCAGGAGCAGTGTGGCAGCAAGTATTTTTTTCATCATGGCCAAAGTTAAACATAAAAGACTAAGTTATTAATCATGGTTGGTAGGCGTTACCCAAAGCGCCTAAGGAATTAAAATGAGCCTTATTTTATACAACGCAGCAGTCAGCATTTGATACCTCAGGTCTTAAGGCTTTTGCAGTTCCTTGTTTACTGAATCCATTGCAACCTGCATTTCCTTTCTCAAAGAATCCATATTTAGGTTTTTTAATTCTTTCATTGCTTTGCCAATGCTGTCAGCTACATTCACACCACTTTCTTTCATTTTATCCACTGCATTACCCATGAGCGTAGCTTCATCAAATGCAACTTTCCAGTCACCGCCTTGTTTTTTGAGGGTAAAGTCGATCATTTCTTCACCGGGAATTTTTTTAATAGTTACTGTTGCTTCATCTCCTTCAATAACTGGTTCTCCAATCTGAAACGATTTTGGATCGAACTTGTCAGCACCTTCCCCCTGGCTCATTTTCAGGCTTGCTTCCATTTTGTCAAGCATCGACTTGCTTTCAGCCGTTGCAAGTTTTCGGGCAGCACCAATATCTTTTTTATGTAGTGCGTCAAAGAATTGCGAAACGATTGCTTTCGGATCGCCACTACCGGATTTGCAGCTGTAATAAAAAAAAGGTGCCAGCAGCAATACAACAAAAAGTATTTTTTTCATGCGTTTGTTATTTGATAAACACCAAGGTAATTATTCCTGGATATTTACGGGAAATTATTCATCTGTTCTGGAATAAAATAAGGCAGCCGAATTAGCTGCCTTACCTGGTCTTAAAATTGAAATTATAAATTACTATTTTCTTGGAGGCTCTTTCATGTTGTTTTCATCATCTTTATTATATGCCTTGATGATTGCTTTTACAAGCCTGTGCCTTACAACATCTTCTTCATCCAATTCGATATGAGCGATGCCATCAACGTTTTTAAGTATCCTCGTTGCTTTGAACAAACCGCTCTGCTGATTTTTTGGGAGATCGATCTGTGTTGGGTCACCAGTAATGATAGCCTTTGCATTCGGGCCGATACGGGTTAGGAACATTTTAATTTGCAGGTCATTGGTATTCTGTGCCTCATCCAATATGATGAATGCATTATCGAGTGTACGTCCACGCATGTATGCCAACGGAGCAATTTCAATTGTTCTTGTACTCATGTAATACCCCAGTTTATCTGCAGGGATCATATCATCCAGGGCATCATACAATGGCCTTAAGTATGGATCGATTTTTTCCTTAAGGTCGCCGGGTAAAAACCCAAGGCTTTCACCTGCTTCAACAGCAGGCCTTGTAAGAATAATCTTTTTTACCAGTTTATTTTTTAATGCCCGTACAGCCAATGCGACTGCTGTATAAGTTTTCCCTGTACCGGCTGGACCGATGGCAAAAACGATGTCATTTTTATCGCATGCCTGCACCATCATTTTTTGATTCGCCGTTCTTGCTCTTATTGTTTTTCCATTAGGACCAAATACCAATACATCATTGGGGTTTCGATCCATGAAATTATCAATAACCTTTTCATCATCTCCACCCAGGATCTGGGTAAGATAATTTTCACTCATGTGACCGTTTCGTTCGAGGTATTGAACCAGGAGGTCAATCTTTTCTTTTGCTTCTTCAATTTGTTCGGGAGCGCCGCTAAGTTTGATTTGTGTACCGCGGCTTAAGATTTTTAAGAGAGGGAATTTTTTTTTCAGAATGTCGAGTTTACCGTTGTTTACTCCGAAAAATTCAATTGGGTTTACAGTTTCCAGGTTGATAATTGTTTCTGTCAATGCTTTTCAGTTTTTTTTAATACTATCCTTAGCTTTCTAAGAAAAGTAGGTTGGGGTAAAATGAAAATTGTTTAGAACGATTTTAAGTACTGTTTCCAAATTTAATTAATTGATGTGTATCCATCAGCAATTTAATTATTAACACTCATCATTATTTCGTGGAAAAGTTAAATGTTATTTTAATATTACCACATTAACTATTTACAGAAATTAAAGAACTAAATCAATTATTAAGCATACACAATCATGCCAGAGCATGGCCAATCCTTATATAATAACGAGGAATATGTGATTTTATTATTAAAGAATTTTTAGGGATAATCATTCTGAAATTTGATAATTCTGAAGCACACATGATGCCCCGATCAAAATGTCAATCAATTCCTCATCTAGTTAGCACATTACAAACGAATCAAATCAGATTAGAATCTTGCAAGCAGTTTAAAATTGATTAGCCTTGGGGTTAGCCTGTTTGGGATGGCATAGGTAACATTTGAAAAATCTTTGATCAGTTGAAACGAAATTACATTCGGTCGGTCGATCAGGTTAAATATTTCCAGGCTTGCCCAAATATTATCAAAACTTTTAAAAGGGCTATGGCTTCTTCTTAAAGATTTTTCACTGAGTAATAATGCACTGAAACCAATATCAATTCTTATGTATGGTTCAATGATCAGCCCGTTGCGATACCGCACACTGTTTGGAATGTTATAGCTCATGTTACTGCCATATAACATGTTGAGGTGCACTTTAAAATTTTTATTCGTCGGTAAATAGTCTTCAAGATATAATCCAACAGTGATCCTCCGGTCAGTGGGACGACGCAACCAGCCAACGTTATTTTTCACGCTGTCGGTTACCACCTGGTCCTGTGTACCTGCTGTAATAATTTCACCTGCGGCATTTTTATACGTATAGTAAAAATCATTGTCCAGGTTTTCTTTGCTGCTCATAAAGCCGATGCTTAACCAACTTTCTGCATCCTTGATTAGTTCCCCAAACAACCTTAATTCAAGTCCTGTAGTGTAAGCCTTTGCGTTATTGATGCCAACGTATTTGATCTTTACATTATCAATATCATACGGGTTCACATCTCTCATCGATTTATAATAAGCTTCAGCTGTTATCCTGTAGGGGCGTTCAGCAGTACCTTTAAAATTGTAATCCATGCCCGCAACGAACTGCAAACTTTTTTGTGCTTTCACCTCGGTATCCAGCGTGCCATCTGTTTTTCTCAGTTCACGATAGAATGGCGGCTGGTTATAAACACCCGCAGCGGTTTTGAAAACAATGTCATTTTTCCATTTAGGTTTCCAGCTCAGTTGCAGGCGGGGGCTTAATAAAAATTCTTTATTGAGTGAATTGTAATTATAGCGTACACCTGCCTGTAAGGTTATATCATTTTTTGTTTTTGAAAGATGAATATTGTCCTGTAAGTATCCACTGTATTTGCCAATGTCAAGATTAGACTTACTGTTTATTGAACTAAAGAGTGTTAAGCTGGTAGGGCTGTACGGCAACGAATAACCGGCTGAATCCTGGTATTGAAACTGGCGGATCACGTCATTGATCTTCGTTTGTTCAAAACTAAGTCCCCATTGAATAAAATGTTTTCCTTTTTCCAATGTACCCTTGTGGCTTGCATTCCATAATGTAATGCCGAGTTCATTACGCCCGTAATCCTGGTAATAACCTGCGCCCAGGGGATTTATGATCTGGCCAAAGGTGCTGCTCGATTTATCAAAATCCCTGTCGCCAAATAAATAAGTACCCGCAATATCAAAATTTTCTTTTTCATCATCTTTAAAGCGGCTAAACATCCACTTTAGTTTCAGCTTTTTTGTAGGGCTGTTCACGATGCTGACACCAATTAAACTTGTAGTATAATTGTCTGCTTCCTGGCCATCGAAATATATATCCAGCCCAATGTTGGAAGTGAAGAGGGGAGAGAATACAGAAGATGTTTTCTTTACCGACTCTGGAATATACTTAAATCTTGAAGACGACAATATTCCGAGTAACTCAACCTGCC
>JBDSBG010000029.1:0-7385 GCA_039921685.1 Ferruginibacter sp. | reverse complement strand
TTGTATTGCCTACATCTTCTAACTCCAGTAGCGGCTCAAATATTGGAGAGAAATACTTTTCTCTTACTTTTTCTTTTCTATAATTTGAAATTGCTGTGTTCAAAGCAATACGATAAATCCAGGTAGAATATTTGTAGTCATCATTGTATTGTTCAAATACCTGCCAAAGCCTCAAAACTATTTCCTGAACAAGGTCGTTCCTGTCTTCCTTACTTGCACAGTAAGAATTGGCAATTTTGTAAATGATACCTTTATTTGAGTCTATAACGGAAAGAAATATGTCCCGGTTCTCCTTATTTGCCATTTCTTTTTTTTATCAGCATTGATACATTTTTTGTGTCTTTATTAATTATACGCATAACCCTGCATAAAATCACAGGGTTATTGAAATATTTTTCAGTAAAGTTTTAGATATGCAGGAACTCAGGTTTTGCAGTAAACGGGGCACACATTTTCTCCTATTGCCATTTAATTCCTGATATCTTAAATTGTTACAAAAATGTGTACATAATTAGCAGCCTACTTTCAATGCAAATTGTCTGTAGGGGTTTTATATGTTCAGACGAGCGGGTAGTGCTTCATGTGTGAACTTCATTGTTCATCCGGCTTCCGAACTACAGACTCAATAGAGTCATGCTGCCTATTATTTCAATTTCAAATCGTTTTCCTTTATATCTGTAACTTTTATAAACATCTCCTCAATTTTTGTATGAAACTTCACATCTGTTATCTTGTATAATTCCTTAATAAAATCAGTAGTGATTGGTCTTGGATTTGGATATTTATTCTTCACCAGGAAATTATGCAGTGCCAGATTCACTCTATCTTCTCCTATCATTTCACTAAGTTGATACATAACTACTGCCCCTTTTGAATAGGATATGTGACTGCTTTCGCTTTTCACTTTATAAAGCGGTTGCTCTTCTGCAAATCCTTTTTGACTGTTATAAATATCAAGGTGCATTTTTATTCTTTCCTGCATTTTCTCTTTCCCGTACATTCTTTTTAAAAGCATCATTTCCGTGTACATAGCAAATGTTTCACTAAGCATTGCTGCACCGTCTTTGTCATCAGGCGACATCTGACTATTATTACCCCACCATAAATGCGACAGCTCATGCCCTGCTAATTCGTTAATCACATCCTGCTGCTTGTCGCCTTTTAAATTGGCGTGAAAAATCATATCCTCCGTCATGTAAATTGTTGCCGGATAGGCTGTAGCGGCAAAGCCCCTGGTAAAGTTTGAAATTTCTGCAAAACGAATTGTGTTGAAAGGGTAAGCTCCAAAATTTGCTTCACAATAATCTATAGTTAGTTTTGCGTTCTTTAGTAAATGCTCCACATTTTCATAATGAGTTGGATGATAATAAATCTCAAAACGCTTACCCTTGTACATTTCTTTCTTTACTGCATATTCGGCAGACGACAGAGCAAACCTGAATGGGATTGCTGCACTTGTTTGATACTGAAAATAATTGCGATTATTTTCCTTCCATTCTTTTTTCAATTCTCCAACAGCAATGGCAATTTGCTTAGCTGATGTTGAAATGGTCATATCCAGATTGATGAAATCGTATATTCCTGATTTTGGTGCATCGTATTGTTTTACAGGCGTGGCTTCTCCCAATTGTAACTGTTTTCTTTGGTACTCGTCCTGCACTTCGTTATCAGCCATATACCCAAATACAGGGTAATAGCGGCTTATTCTCATAAACGACCCATTGGCTACTATGGAATTAAAAGATTGATGGCCGTTTACTGGTTTCCATTGGTAATGTATATCAAACTCAAATGAAGCTTCCTGATCTGGCAAAAGGTCTTTGTGAAGGCTTATTACCTGGTATTGGTTTGTAACAGGTATTCTTTCTTCGCTGGTAATTAAAACTGCTTTATTAATTATGAAGTCATCACCAAAGTTTACCAATATCTTATTGATGTTTTGCCCCGTTTTATTTTTAAGTAAATAAGTTCCTTTGATGGTATATGCATTGTTTTCAGGAAATAAATCTACACTTGTTATAACATTTGTAATTGTTGGTTGTGGAAGCGATTGATACTTCCGATACCCTTTTTCATAACTTGCTTGTGCAAGCAAACCAGCATCGGAGTTTTTGGACTGATAGTTATTCAACAATTTTGTACCTGTATAAAAAGCCATCATGCCTAACAAGGCTATTGCCAAAACAGGTTGCCATTTTAGCAACTTACTTTTTGGTAAGTGGAAGAATAGTAACAATATTCCGGTGACGGCTAAGCCGAAAATCAATCTCCATTCAAATACCGCAATGTATTCGCCAAAGCCATTCATATCGCTATAATCAAGACTTAACGTTTGCAAAAATTTAAGTAAAGGCACAGACACTAATTTTTTGCCCAGTGGGGTTGCCATTATTAAAGTGAATACTACAATTAATCCCAGGCCAATATATTTTTGCCTGACTAATTTATGAATTAACAGTACCAGGCCACCCAAAAGAATTAATGGAAAAGTGGTGAACAGAAAAACATATAGATATACCGTTAACTCAATCTTTGGGTAATTATATAAAAATTGAAATGCCACGCCTTCAAATATCATCAAAACACTAAATGCCAGAATAATTATAGTAAGCGAAAGCCATTTTGCAAAGAAATTGGTTCTGAAATTGGCAGTTGAATTTTCAATCAGATGGAAGTTGGCAGTATGGCTTCTCCAAAATAATTCATGGGCATAATACACAACAGCAATTATACAAAGTGCATGAAAATTTTGAATAATGGTGCTAACCATTAAACCAGAACTGGCATATTTTTGTGGTATTCTGATGCCTTTTTCAATCTCTGCATACATTTCCATGCCTATTGCAAATAGCAATGCCAATGCAGTTAAAACAAAAGGGATACTCTTAAATATATATATCAGGTGCAACTTAGTAAATGAACGCATTGCCTTTAATTGATCCTGCAAACGATGATGTGTACCGGCTGCTTTATAGATGGTGTTATTGTACTTTTCATGCGACAATACAGTTTCCTTTACTTTTTTGCGTTTTGATTTTTTTATTAAAGAAGCTTTTTTTACACATAAGAAAAGTAAGCCTGTAGAAATTAGTAACACTCCCAAACGGTTAATAAAAAAAATACCGCTTAAAGAAACCACTTGCGTATTACGTTCTAATACGGACCAATTGGATGTTTGATGAAAAAAAGCAGAAAAACCAAAAGGGTCGAAATAGGCTGAAATTATTTGTGCCTGCTCCGATTGTGGCATAGCTTGAGCCATTAAAGGAGAGCCAGAATACATTAAGGCAACCATATAAAAAATGTAAAGCAATAAACCACTTACATAAACCAACAACTTATTTTTTGTGAACCATCCAATACAACTTAAAACGGATGTTGTAAAAAGGGTATTAATAAAGGCAAAAAGAACAATTGGATATAGGTAGTATGACAAATTGAACGAAGTGTTATTTGCTGCGAATTTACCAAACGATTGGCCGATAAAGAAAGCGACTATCAATAGCAATACACAAACGAAACTAATAGCAAATAATGCTGCATATCTACCCAGAAGATACTGCCATCTTTTAACAGGTGTACTAAAAAGCAACAACTCAAAACGGGCATCTGCTTCTTTAAACAATAATTGAGATGCGAATATGGTGCTGAAAAGAATTGTTGTTAAGCTAATGAATGTAATGATAAAACTAATTTGATAAGGCGAGTTCAGAAATATGTTTTCACTCACAGAGAAACGAGCATTTTGCCCGCCAATAAAACCCAGTGCTAGAATCAAAAGCAAGAGTAGATAAAAGCCCCATTTTTGAAAACGACTTTTAATATCAAAAAGAAATATTGTTTTCATTATTAAGCTTTTGACTGATTTAAAGTAGTAAAATACACGTCTTCTAAAGTTGGAGTAACGGGTTCAAAGGTTTCAGGGTTATTATCAGCAAGGATGTGAATATTCATTTTACCGGATATAAATTGAGAAGAGATAATATTGAAATCACCTTTGTATGCTTCGATTTCTTTTTTGCCTATTTCCTTTTGCCAGATTTTGCCATTTATTTCTCTAAGAAAGTCTGCAGGGTTTCCATAAGCCAACACTGCTCCATTATTCATAATTGCCATTTTTGAACATAGATTGCGAACATCTTCTACCAGATGAGTAGAAAGAATAATGATTATTTCTTCACCAATCTCACTTAGTAAACTGTTGAAGCGATTACGTTCTTCGGGGTCAAGGCCGGCAGTAGGCTCATCAACAATAACAATTTTTGGATTTCCCAGCAAGGCTTGTGCTACTCCAAATCTTTGCCTCATGCCGCCTGAAAAAGTATGCACTTCTTTTTTTCGATGTTGAAACAAATTTACTTTTTCAAGTAAAGCCAAAACTTTTTCCTTTCTTTCGGTATCATTGGTTACACCTTTTAGTATAGCAAGATGGTTGAGTAAATTACTGGCAGATATTTTTGGATATACTCCAAAGTCCTGCGGCAAAAACCCAAGATGCTTTTTAATGTATGTTGTGTTTGATAAAACATTTACATCATTAAAAATAATTTCGCCACTATCGGCAGTTTGTAAGCCAACAATGGTTTTCATTAGAGACGATTTACCAGCACCATTAGGCCCAAGCAGGCCAAACATACCATTTTCAATTTCCAAATTAATATTGTTGATGGCTTTTACCCCGTTACTATATGTTTTACTAAGGTTCTTAATTTTTAAAGTGTTCATATATTTTACTTTTTAAGCAATACAATTACCTGCTCTTTTTCAAGTGCTTTTTTAATGCTAATAATATTTATTGATTTTTATTCTTCTACAAACTCCAACACATCGCCTGGCTGACAATTTAAAATTTTACAAATTGCATTCAAAGTATCAAACCGAATCCCTTTAGCCTTCCCTGTTTTCAGGATGGAAAGATTTGCGGGAGTTATATCTAACTTTTCTGCCAGGTCCTTGCTTTGCATTTTTCTTTTAGCAAGCATCACATCTATGTTTACAACTATCGGCATGGCTATATGTATAAGTCGTGGTCGTTTTGTAATTTCAGTCCTTGATTAAAAATGGCAACCAGAAACAATGAAAATATACCTATCACTATATGTGCAACAAGCAATATAGGGTACGAAATATCTTCGTGAGATAATATCATCAGAATTACAAAAAGCACGGGGCAAATAAACAGGTTAAGTATGTAAAAGCGCTTTAGATGCGATACGCCCTGAGCGGTAAACAGCTTTTTTTGCTCAAATGTTTTAAACACATTCCCAAGTAGCAAAAAAAACACCCCATAAAAGAAAATTAAAGCTACCATTTCAAAAATATAAGACGCTGTATTTTCTGAACCATTCAAAAAATGCTTATTACTAAATGGATAATTAATTGAAAACTTATTGTGTTCCAGTGCTTCATAGCCAGGTAGCTTAAGCAGCACCGACAATAGCACATACAAAGCCGTTATCAGATAACCAAAGGCTGCTAATCTGGTAATATAAAACCCAATAACAGAAATAATGCGAACTAACTTCATTGAACGGAATGTTTAATAAATTTCTGTAAATGTATAAATTATTATTGTAAAACAATAATTAATCTCTTTTTTTGTTGCAGCCTACAATTATTTATTTCAGATTTGCTGAAAAAATGATAAGAAGTTATTCTACTGCTGGGATGGGTGGACACTGATGCGGCAGGCCTTTTTAATTCACACGTTTCATCGGAAAACTTTGCTTACGTTCATGACCATTTTTAACTCCTGAAATTTCAGCTATTAAAGAATCTGTGTTGATTTTTGTGTAGGAGATTATTTGCGGAAAGTCATGTTGCATGTTTTCAAATACCAATTGTGTTTCTGAAACGGTTTTGGCGGTAAAACGTACAGGCAAAGCGTTATTTTGTTTTTTAACGGTAGGAATGTAAAATAGTCCGTCTCTTTCCTGAACCAATTGTATGTTTTCAAAAACTATTGTGTCTTTTTCTTTTATGATGTAGCTTTTTCCTGCTAATCCGATGTCGCTTACTTTGTTCCAGGTTTCATACATACTGCCTCTTTGGGTTTTATTTTCCCAGGTTCCGATAAGCCATTTTGCTTTTTCAATTTCGTTTGCTTGCTTTGCTGCCCAGGCAGATAGAAAAGTAAAACCTACAATAGCAAAAAATAAATTTATAAATGTTTTCATAGTTTTAGTTGATTGAATGTACTGCCATTTTGTTTCCTTCGGTGTCGATAAACATTCCAAAATATCCCATTTCAGGGCTTATTTGGGTTTTAGGGACAATGACAGTTCCATTGTTGCTTTCAACTTTGTCTAATACGTTTTGCAAGTTGTTGCCACCATTTAAATAGGCTATTACTCCGTCCGTTGAGGGTTTGTAATCATCACCTTGAACTATTGCTCCCGATATGTTCTTGCCGTCTGTAGGGAAGAAGCCCATTTTAGTGCCGAACATTTCTGTTTCTTTAATTTCCAAACCAAGAATGGCTTTATAAAATGAGACTGCCCTGCTGAAATCCGTTACCGGAATTTCAAACCAATTGATTAAATTTTCCATCGTTAAATTATCTAATGTTTTTTTTGCAAAATTGCAATACAAAGTTGCAGATAGTTAAAAACATGAAATTGTAAAAATGGGACAAGGCTAATCCGTTCCGTAAAAAAGCGAAGACATTTTCAGGTTGCTTCCGTAAAATTCTTTTGGTGTATATCCTGTGAGTTCTTTGAAGTCTTTGATGAAATGAGCTTGGTCGTAATATTCGTTTTCATAAGCCAAAGCGGTAAGGCTGGTAAACTGCTTGCTCAATAACATTTTGAGTGTTGCTTGCAGACGAATCGTTTTAGAGAGCTGCTCCGGGCTTAAGCCAATAGTTGATGAAAATTTTCTTACCAACCGTCTGCGGTTGATGTTTGTTTGTTCTGAAAGTTCGTTTACAGAAAGTTGTCCATTTGCTGTCATTATTGTTTCAACAGTTGATTTCACAATGCGGTCAACAGTTATGGTGTCAGTCAAACGGTTTAATAAAAAGGTTTCAATTAACGTTATCCTTTCCGAAGTTGAGCTGGCGTTTAAAACCTTCTGTTCAATTTCCTGTCCGTCTTTTCCAAACAGTTTTTTCAGTGAAATAGCTCTGTTTTCCATTTCCTTTATCGGTATAGTTGTAAATGGTAAAAACCCGTTTGGGTGAAAACGAACGGCAAAAATGCCGGTTTTACCTGTCGGTTGTATTTCGAGCGGTTGGGTCAGTTGGCCAAATACAAAACATTTTGGCTGGATAACGCTATTCCCATTTTGAGTGTATTGCCTGTACAAGTCGCCATAGTGAAAAATCATTTCGATACAACCGTCGGGTACTATGGTTTGTTTTTCCGGTGTTTCTTCCTTCGGACTAT
>JBDSBG010000028.1:0-45062 GCA_039921685.1 Ferruginibacter sp. | reverse complement strand
CCGGTTGGTTTTGAGCAATATCAAAAGCACCTAACGCAAAAATAACATTCACTTAAAGTTGCTAACATAACTGCTTGTATCCTTCTCATAATCAAAATGTTACATAATTGCGTCAGCAGTACACATTACAAAGTTTTTTTTAAAATAAAACTGAAAAGACTTGGTTTATGGTAAATTCCACATTATCTTCGTTTCGGTTTTTCATAGGATATTGGATTTTAAAGCGGGACTAGATTTCTATCTTGGTCCCTTTTTTATTTTACATAAGTCCAATGTTCTTTTACATAAGTCCTATTATCACACCGTAACTTAACACAGACTTAGTTCTCCTTTACTGTCTGATTGAATTAAGTTCTCTGACCTGAGAAAATTGATCACCTTCCATAGACTTTGCTTTTTATGATTTCTTAAATCGTGTTCAAGAAGGTTCGCCGACTTTGGACCAGTCTTTAGCAGGTTTAACAGCGCCTCGGATATGATCTTGAATTCTTCATCCGAAAGCATATCGGATTTATTATTAATGCAATTGTCACAAATGCCACAAGCCTGTATCCTGGTATCATTAAAATAATTGCCGATCAAAATACTGCGGCAGTTTTTTTTATCTTCAACAAACCCAATCAAAGCATCCAGCCGGGCCTTATAATTTTGTTTGCGAAGCAAATGGTCCTTTATATTTATTTTATAACTGTCTGCATACATCCTGTTTCTCAATAACGTGATTTGGGGTTTGTCATTTTGAGGATCATATTGTACAATATGGTATTGCCGGAGTTTCATTAATTGTTCCTGGATAGTTGTTAGAGGTAAACCAAGGAATTTTGCCAACAATGATTCATAGATGGTTGTTGGGTAATCGAATATTCCTTCATAAGTACGTAACAAACCTTTTATCAATGGTTCCATCAACGGTTGCTGCTTTTCAAATTCCTCGAGGTCATTTTTTGATGCTGTGAATACCAGCGTAGATGGCTTGAACGATATTTCTGAATAACTAATAAGTCCATCCTGCGATAAAGCCTGTAACACATAGGTGGCCTTGAGGATATTTAATTTAAATGTTTCTGCAAAAAGGGCAATATCGAAATCAAAGGATTGTTCTTCACCAATCCCGGCTGGCACCTGTAGATAATTCATCAGGTCGATATAAATTTTTTTTATTTCAGCTTCTTCAGGAAACCGAATGTCGGTAAGTGAATAAAGGTCTTCGGTTTCTTTTGTGTTTCGAAGTAGTACTGCATAAGCACGTTTTCCATCTCTTCCCGCCCTTCCCGCTTCCTGGTAATAATTCTCGAGATTATCCGGCACATCATAGTGGATGACGGTTCTCACGCCGGGCTTGTCTATTCCCATACCAAATGCATTGGTAGCAACGATCACTCTTGTGCTGTTGTTGATCCAGGCTTGTTGCCGAATCGTTCTCTGTTCATTGTTTAGCCCTGCATGATAATAAGCAGCAGCAATATTATTTAATTTCAGCAGGTCGGCAACCTGTTGCGTTTGCTTCCTGCTTTTGCAATAAACAATGGAGGTCCCTTTTACGTTGTTTAAAATCTCCAGCAGCTTTGTTTGTTTCGACACAGGTTCAAAAACACTGTATGAGAGATTTGGCCTGGCAAATGATTGTTGAAAACGCTGATGGTCTTTTTTGAATTGTAATTTTTCGCAGATGTCATTTTGGACTGGCAGGGTAGCCGACGCCGTTAGTGCAATTACCGGTACACCCGGCAATTCTTCACGAACATTGGCGATGCGTAGATAAGGCGGCCTGAAGTCATAGCCCCATTGAGAAATACAATGAGCTTCATCAACAGCAATAAGGCAGGGCTTAATCGCAGGTAAAAATTCAAGGAATAGTTTTGTCTCAAGCCTTTCAGGGGAGACATACAAAAATTTATAATTGCCAAATGCGGCATTTTGCAATGTTTGTTTTACATCGGCAAAATGCATCCCCGAATAAATGGCTAACGCCGGAATACCGATTCTCTTAAGATTCTCCACCTGGTCCTTCATCAATGCGATCAATGGGCTTATCACAAGGCAAATTCCATCCATCATCATGGCAGGAACCTGGAAACAAACCGACTTACCTCCGCCCGTAGGTAGCAAAGCAAGCACGTCTTGTTTTGCGATTACTGCACGAATGATATCTTCCTGCAATGGCCTAAAGTTGTCGTGCCCCCAGTATTTTTTTAATATGAAATGTTCGTCACCCAATTTTTATGATAAGTTATGAAGTTAATGTGTTGTATTGTTCTCAAGAAATAAATGCAGAATGAAATTAATTTAGTTCTCTTACCATGGCCCGGGTATTTTCACCGGCCATCAAAGAATGCGGTGGGTGAAAACACCAAACCGCGGCGAATTTATTTAATGCCACGAATGCACGAATAAAGTAATTATAGTATTCGTGTATTCGTGGCTATACAATACGAATGCAATGGCCTGGGTATTTTCACCAGCCATTCAAGAATGCGGTGGGTGAAAACACCAAACCGCAGCGAAGATTACCACGGATCTATGCTGCTGGCGCAGCATTTGAAAAAATGGTCTTTGCCATATAATCAGAAATTTTTTGGAACAAAAAATAAATCCGTGGTCATCCGTTCATCCGTGCGGTATATCCTCGAGCTACTTTTTAAAAGATCTTCCGAACAGTTGTGGTGATAACAGCAGGCTGCGGCAAGATATATCTCTCAAACCGCAGCAACAATCACAAAACTTTTTTCACATAAAGCCTAAGCGAGTTTAACCCAAGAACCACATCGCTTAGTCCCATTGCCAGTGCGCTAAATGTAGGAGTAAGCAATCCAATTGCAGCAATTGGAATAGCTACCACATTATATAAAAATGCCCAGAAAAGATTTTGTTTAATGGTAAGATACGTGTGGCGCCCCAGGCCAAGTGCTTCGGGTAAATTCTTAAGTCCATGATTCATTAAAATGACATCGGCACTTTGCATTGCTATTTGTGTGGCTTCACTTAATGAAATGCCGAGCGTGGCTTTTGCTAGTGCAGGTGCATCATTGATGCCATCACCTACCATGGCGGTAGGCATTTTTTCATTTAGTAAGCTGATCTTGTCAAGTTTTTGCTGAGGCGATTGTTCAGCCATCACTTCGTCAATACCGAGTTCCTTTGCTACTTCTTCGCATTTCTCTTTTCTATCTCCACTTAGTAATATTGTTTTTATATTTTTACCATGCAACCAATTTATAACAGCGGCGGCCTCTTTTCTTATTTCATCTTTTGCATCGATCCAGCCAATTAGTTCTTTGTTTTTTAATATAAAAATATTGTGACTGACATCCAGTGCACCTGCAGGCAATATTTTATAAGAACCCGATTCATACCGATTGCCATTTGCATCTTCGGCACTTATGCCGATACCTTTAATTTCTTTAATTTTTTTCCACCTCACCGGGTTATTGTTCTTCCATTCATGGGCAACAACTTTAGCCAATGGATGATTGGAAAACTTATGCAGGGAAAAGGCCACCTGTTTAAATTCATCTTCGTTAATAAAAGATTTATGAGCAGAGATTACGAATAAACCTGTTGTAAGTGTGCCCGTTTTATCAAATACTACCTGTTTAATGGTTTTAAAGGATTCAAGGCTGGAGGCATTGCGAAATAAAATTCCTTTTTTAGCAGCACGGCCAAGGCCAACAGCAATCGCAGCGGGCGTTGCAATTCCCATTGCACATGGACAGGATATTACCAACACGGCGATCGCACGCATGAGCGCATCACCGGCTTCAATATCAAAGAAGGTAAAGTTTATAAAAAAACTAATCACCGCAATTGAGATTACAAGGGGAACAAATATCGCACTTATCTTATCTGCGAGTTTTTGCATCGGCGGCTTTTCTGACTGTGCATGTTGCACCATCTGTAAAATCGCGGAAAGCACGGTGTCCTTACCGGTAGCAATTACCTGTGCTTTTACAATACCGTTTTCTAATATGCTGCCACCAATCAGTGTAGCTTTTTTCTCTTTGAATAAAGGAGCGCTTTCGCCTGTTATGATGGCTTCATTCACCATGCAATCACCCCATAAGATCTTACAATCAATAGGAACCTGCTCTCCATTCTTTATTAAAATTAGATCACCTGTCCGCAGCTGTGTATTTTCAACCGGGAACAGCTGTTCCTTATGCTCATCATCAAAAGCGATCATGTTGGCCATTAGCTTTTGCGATTTAGCCAATGATTTGATTGCACGTTGTGTAGATTGCACTGAAGCTTCTTCCAGGTAATTGCCAAAAAATACCAGTGTAATTATAGAAGCACTGGTTTCAAAAAAAAGGTATCCAGGTCCCAGGTTTAAGATCGCTCCAGTAAGGCTGTAGCAAAATGCAGCCAATGCACCCAAAGCGATCAGTACATTCATGTTGGGCATTCCATGCAAAATGCTTTTGATTGCACTTCGCCCGAAGAACCACATCCCGGTTATAAACACAGGCAGGCAAAGTGATAATTGAACCCAGGGGTTCATCAACCAATGAATGGGAAGCCAGTTGTGCAGCATGTGCAACATGAGCACCATTGTAAAAGGAAGTGTAAAAAGAAAGCGCTGTTTGTTACTGGATAAGAAGGTTTTTTTTTCGTTGGTGGCCGCTGTTTCATCCACCACCTTATATCCCAATGAGCCAATCCCTTTTTTTAATTTTAATGTCTCCGTGTTCGCCCTGTTGATAAAACTTACAGCGCCATTGAGTGGATTTACCTTTACCTCCTCCATGCCTTCTTTTAATAAAAACTTACTTACCGACAAAGCACAGTTGCTGCAGGTCATCCCTTCCACTTTCCAATCTACTTTTTCCATACTGCAAAATTATCTTATGCTTTGCTGAGCCAGTTACTAAATATGAAATTTATCTTTGCATCATGGTTGTTGATTTTAAGTTAGAAAATATTGAAGAAACGGCGCAGGCATTTTTATCTGCTATAAAGCCCAAAAAAGTAATTGCTTTTCATGGCGAGATGGGAGCGGGCAAAACCACGTTCATTCATGCTGTGTGTAATAAAATGGAGGTAGAAAATGCAATTAGCAGCCCAACTTTTTCCATCATCAATGAATATAGCCTCCCAAACGGGTCTACTATTTTTCATATGGATCTTTATCGCTTGAAGGATGAGGAGGAGGCGATTAATGCAGGTGTTGAGGATGCCTTGTACTCCGGCGATCTGTGCCTGGTAGAATGGCCGGAAAAAGCGCCTGGTATTTTTCCTACAGATACGGTTCATTGTTATTTGACCTCTGTAAGTGATAATGAACGTAAGCTGCAAATAAATTTGTAATTTGTATTATAAAACAGCATTCGGAGCTGAGATACTGAAATAGCAGGCGTCTCTCAATTTTTTTAAATATGGCAACATCAAGACCTTTTGTATCCCCGTCATTTTCATATGAAACACTGGAAGAGACATTAGATGTAAAACCGAGGGGTGAAGCGATGTGTATCGGCATCCCGAGAGAAACCTCCTTCAATGAGAACAGGATCGCTTTAACACCTGAAGCTGTAGGTGTGATCATTGCCAACGGGCATGAAGTAAATATTGAAACCAATGCAGGGGTTGGCTCTAATTACAGCGATAGGGATTACAGTGAAGCGGGCGCCAAGATCATTTTTGATAAGAAGGAAATTTTTAATTGCAGTACGATTGTAAAAAGTGCCCCGGTAAGTGAAGAGGATTGCGAATTGCTGAAGCCAAATACTTATGTAATTTCTCCCATACACCTTGCCGTTATGAAGAAGGAGATCCTGGAGAAAATGATGGAGAAAAAAATCACTGCACTTAGTTTTGAAAATCTGAAAGATGCAAGCGGCCATAATCCAATCGTTCGCAGCATGAGTGAAATTGCAGGAAGTGCGGTAATGCTTGTTGCGGGCCAATACCTGAGCAATGCCAACAACGGCAAAGGCGTATTGGTAGGCGGGATCAGCGGTATTCCTCCAACAAAAGTGATCATCATCGGCGCAGGTATAGTGGGCGAGTATGCTGCAAGAACAGCACTTGCCATGGGCGCAAGTGTTAAGATATTCGATAACAGTATCTACAGGTTAAAACGCTTACAAAATAATATTGGCGGACGCTTATGGACTTCCGTTATTGAACCCAAAATTCTTGGCAAGCAATTAAAAACATGTGATGTTGCCATTGGTGCATTGAGCGGCGCCGCCGGCAGAACTCCCATTGTGGTAAGCGAAGAAATGGTAAGTAATATGCGGCCAGGTAGTGTGATCGTGGACGTTAGTATTGATCATGGCGGTTGTTTTGAAACAAGTGAAGTAACAACGCATGAAAAGCCGGTTTTTAAAAAATATGATGTCATTCATTACTGCGTTCCAAATATTCCAAGCGGTTTTGCAAGAACAGCCTCCCAGGCTATCAGCAATGTACTGACGGCATTGTTACTTGAAACTGCAGACGACGGTGGTATTGACAATGTTGTATGGTATAAAATCAATATCCGCAGTGGGATTTATTTATTCAAAGGAAGCCTTACCAATATTCATTTGAGCGAACGGTTTGATTTAAAATATACAGATTTGAATTTGTTGATTGCGAGCAGGAGGTAGGAGAATGGAGAATGGAGAATGGACAATGGACAATGGACAAAGGACAATGGACAATGGACAATGGACAATGGAAAATGGACAATCATTTTTTGCTTTGCAAGGTAGAAATTATCAATTGTAAATTTCATGGCTTACTTATTTATAAATCCCAATTGAAATTACTTCCTCACAAAAATCATATTCCTGTTTATCATTGCTACTGATGATGATTGTTTTTCCCTTTGCATAATTTTTTATGAGTTGATGATACAGTGCAATTCCATCTTCATCAAGATTTGTGGTTGGTTCGTCCAGTAACAAAACCGGCACATTGCTAAAAAAGGCCTGAGCCAGTTTAAGCCTTTGTTTCATCCCGCTGCTGAAATAGCGTATCTGCTTGTGTGCAGCTTTTCCTAAACTTACTTCTTCCAGTATTTCGGGGATCGGTTTTTTAAGTTGTTTAAATGTAGAATGGAAATCCAATAATTCCGTTGCAGTCATTTCTTCTATTAACTCAAGATAAGGAGCAGCGAAAGAAATTTGTTTATGTGCATTGTCAGGCGAAACGGGCGGCCCCGGCACAGCTTCCAAAACATTGCTGCTTTTATTTGCGGGCGAAGACGGTGAATTGTTGTATTCAATCTTTCCCTCGGTATGCATGATGGCTCCTGCAATAACCTGTAATAATGTAGATTTCCCCGAGCCATTTGGCCCGGTGATGGCATATCTTTTCCCGGAAAAAAAAGTATGATCAACACGACGGAAAATCCATTCCCTGTTATAACGTTTTCCTGTGTTGCTGAGTGTGATTTGCATTGTCTTGAAAGGGGAAGTAGTTATTTTTCCCCGACCTTATCTAAGAAAGATTTTCCTTGAACATTGATCGTTGAGTATTGAACATTTCTTCGGGCATTTTGAATATTCAATACTCAACAACTGATATTCAATGTTCAATAAAAAAACTACTCATCGTCCATACTACCTTTACTAAACCGCTTAATAATTCCTCTTCCGCTTTCCCTGATAAATGTTACGATCTCATCTCTTTCATCTGATGCTGGTAGTTCTTCTTCAATATAGTTAAGTGCCTGGGAAGTATTTAAATTCTTATTGTAAATAATGCGATAGATGTCAAGAATCTGGTTGATCCTATCGAGTGAAAAGCCCCTGCGTTTTAATCCAACAGAATTCACACCTGCATAGCTTAGTGGCGTTCGGCCTGCTTTTATATATGGAGGAACATCTTTACTAACCAATGAACCACCAGCAACGAATGCATGCTGGCCGATGTGCACAAACTGGTGAATGGCGCACATGCCTGCAAGAATGGAATTATCACCCAAAACAACATGACCCGCCATTTGAGTATTATTGCTCATGATACAATTGTTGCCCACAATACAATCGTGTGCAATATGGCTATATGCCATGATCAGGCAGTTGTCACCAACTTTGGTTGTCCACCTGTCCTTACTGCCGCGGTTTATTGTAACGAATTCACGGATCGTAGTATTATCCCCTATTTCAACGGTAGTATTTTCTCCTTCATATTTCAGATCCTGCGGAATGCCTGCAATAACAGCTCCGGGAAATATGCGGCAATTGTTTCCAATGCGTGCACCTTCCATGATTGTAACACTGCTGCCAATCCAGG
Organism: Ferruginibacter sp.; assembly: GCA_039921685.1. Taxonomy (GTDB): domain Bacteria; phylum Bacteroidota; class Bacteroidia; order Chitinophagales; family Chitinophagaceae; genus Ferruginibacter. The sequence continues at coordinate 36,842 of JBDSBG010000028.1, read as the reverse complement.
TTCCTTTGCCAATTTCTACATTTTGATGAATAACACTGAAAGGATCAACTTTTACATTGTTTGCTAACTTAGCATTTGGATGAATGTATGTGTGCGGATGGATCATTTATTAATATGATGATTAGTTGGTTTGGTAATTTGATGATTTGGTAATTTGATGATTCGTTGATTTGATAATTTGGTTAATTCTTTTTTTAAGAAGAGTAACTAATTTTATATGGCTTTTAATCACCAAATTACCAAATCATCAAATCATCAAATTGTCAGATTAAATTTAATCTTTCTTCACTAACTGTGCAGTAAAATCTCCTTCAGTGCACAATTTATTTCCTACGTAAACACTGCCCCTCATTACGCATATACCACGCCTGATCGGTTCTGTAAGTTCCATTTTTAAGATCATCGTATCTCCAGGCACAACTTTTTGTTTGAACTTGCAATTGTCGATTTTTATAAAATAAGTATCATAACTTCCTTTTGGCATTGCATTGATACAAAGAATTCCGCCGGTTTGCGCAAGAGCCTCTACCTGTAAAACGCCAGGCATTACAGGGTTACCAGGAAAATGCCCCTGGAAGAAAAACTCATTGAAGGTTACATTCTTTATTCCTACAATCGAGCTATCGGTGAGTTCAATTATTTTATCTACTAACAAGAACGGATACCTGTGCGGCAATGTTTTTTCGATGTACTCAAGCGGGTAAACAGGTGGCCTGTTTGGATCATACACGGGAATGCCCTTTGTGTGTTTGTTTTTTTTGATGTATTGCTTTATTTTTTTTGCAAACTCAACATTACTGCTATGGCCCGGCCTGTTGGCAATGATATGTCCCTTGATAGGATAACCGATCAATGCAAGGTCGCCAATGATGTCAAGTAATTTATGGCGTGCCGGCTCGTTGGAAAAACGCAATTCAAGATTGTTCAGGTAACCTTCCGTTTTTACTTCTACTTTGGTACGGCCAAATGCTTTTGCAAGACGGCCCATTTCTTCTTCAGTAACGGGCTTGTCAACAACAACAATAGCATTATTGATGTCCCCACCTTTGATGAGGTTATTATCGATCAGCATTTCAAGTTCATGTAAAAAACAAAATGTGCGGCAGGGGGCAATTTCTGTTTTAAACTCGCTCATGTTCTTTAGGCTCGCATGCTGCGTTCCCAAAACGGGGCTATTAAAATCAATGAGTGTAGTGATCTCATAATTCGTTGCGGGCAATGCGGTGAGTTCAACCCGCTTCTTTTCATCATAAAAAGAAAGATTTGTATCGATCATGTACCATGCTTTGGCCGCATCCTGTTCTACAACGCCAGTTTCTTCTATTATTTCAACAAAAGGCGCACTGCTACCATCAATGATTGGGATTTCCGGGCCGTTGATTTCTATCAGGCAATTATCTATACCCATCCCCACCAATGCAGCAAGAATATGTTCTACGGTGCTTACTTTAACTTCATTCTGTTCTAGTGTGGTTCCCCGGGAAGTGTCGGTCACAAGATCACAGTCGGCTTTTATTATAGGCATGCCGGGAAGGTCTACCCGTTGAAATTGGTAGCCGAAGCCAGCCTGGGCGGGTTTCAAAGTCATATCCACATTAATTCCGGTATGAAGCCCGGTTCCTGAGATACTCAAATCAGCTTTAAGTGTATGCTGCTTATCCGGGTTGAAATTTTTATCCATTCGCCAAAATTCAATTTTGCGCAAAGATATTTTAAATTGATTTGAAAATTTGATAATCTGATAATTTGATTATTTGACCTTAAAATGCTTAGGCATTTAATAATTTAATTGCACAAAGCCCGCATCATCAAATCATCAAAATTCCAAATCATCAAATTAAAACTGAAACTGAAAGCTTCCAAAAATACCAAAGTTGGATGTTTTATTTATTGTTGAGGTTGAACCAGATAAGCGCCACACAAAATCAACACGAAGTAATTTGAATATATTGTCGATACCTGTGCCTACTTCAACATAAGTTCTGTTGTTGAGCGTTTTGAAAGTATTTTTCGAATTGTTGAGTTTTGTATTTGCTTCACTCAATGATCCCCAAAGTGACTTGGCAGTCCAGAATTGTCGCCATTTTAATTTTCTGGTCAATGGTATAAAACGAAACAAGCCGGAACCTATATTGTGTTCAACATTTACACCGGCAAACTGGTCGCTCAGGTACTCAAAGCGGTTCATAAGGTTATAGCTGTTTGCATTATAATAATAAATGTCGTTGCCAGGATGATTTTCTAAAAAAGCAAAAGGCAAAGTGCCAAATGTTTTGCCTGCATAGGCTTTATAACTAAAAGTGCCGTAAGGAGAGATCTTCATTTTATCTCTTACAGAAAGGCTGAGTTTTGTATAATTATAAGAACTTTTTGCGATGCCTTTGAATCCCTGTGTTGCCATTAATTCAACGATGGGATATTTGGTTCCAAGTGAATAACGGAAATAATCACCTTCGAAAAATTGTTCCAGGTAGGCCCAGCGTAATTTTAATGCCATTTCAAAACTGCTTAAAGCAATACCTCCTGTTGCCGGAAAATCTGATTTTAAAGGAAGATTTAATAACGGATCGTAGGAATGATGTACGAAAAACAATTCTGTTGAAAAACCTGCTTTGCCCCATCCTTTAAATATTTCAAACCTTATGTCTTTGGTCCTGATAAATTTCCTGTTTGTATTAGGCTTACGAATAGCAAGAGAAAAAATATTATCCTGGCTCACTTCGCCGACCTGGCTGATGCCATTATCGATATCATCGGTGTACAATGCATGTAAGCGGAAGTAAGGATCTTTTTTCAAAATCCAAAAAGCTTCTGCCAGGCCCTTGAATTTTTTATCTGTTGTGCCATAAGCAAGGTATCCGTGTAAATAGATCTTTTTATTGAAACCTGTATTGGTACCAAGGTCCCACCGAAACCGGGTTCCTTCCCATTGATTGCCACTGATCCAGTTGAACCAGGGCCCGATCTCGAGGTTGCCGATCTCTTTATAACCTGTTGCAGCAAATTTTATCGTTCTTTCCAGTTTTTTAAACTTCGGCATTTTCAAAAGTTTATCAACAGTAGCATAGATCACTTTTTCATTTGCAGATAAGCTGTCATGCCGCAGGTCATCCCAGGCAGAATCGGGAAGTTCGTTAAGATCTTTGTTCGTTTTTACAATCTCTTCAACTTTTTGATCCTTAAAAAAGTTTGTGATAGAATCATTGTTGATAAGGATGTTCTTATAGGAAGTTGTCTTTCTTCCGATAAGGGTCAGCGATTTTTTACCCAATACCCGGAAGTCTGCGAAAAACTTATCACGACTTAAAAAATATACCGTGTCATTTATAGGAATGAATTCCTGGAACACACTGATCCTGTCAATATAATTGATATTTGCGCCCTTGCCCAGGTAAAGAGATATTCTTTGTATCTGGTATGATTGGGCATACACCCATGCATCACCTTCAAATGTATTCGAGCCGGCACGTTTCGGTCGGAATACGAAATGATAAATTCTCATTCCGTTGAGCATTTGCGTATCGGCAACAGAAAAAGTATAATAATCATCCGCATTATCATTGAACGGACCAATAAAATCCTTATCCATTACATTCACGAAATTGCCATAAATGTTTACATTTTGGTTCATTACTCCCGTGAGTTTCGATATACTTTCATTTTTAAAACCTTTGGTGTTACTGGCCCTTACATTCTCATAAAACTTTTTTGGATTTTTTTGGAAAGCATAATCGCTGATGCTTTCTAAAAGGTAAGCAGGAAGAAAAGGATCCTTTTCAGAAGTACTGTCAATATTTTCCAAAACGAAAGTGAATGGCTTTAAAAATGGGTTCTTCTTGATGCTCTTAATCTTCAGGTTTTTGAAATCAACCTCAAGTTTATTATAGGCTTCGTAGCCAAAGTTTGGGAGGTTGTACCTGTTGTACAATTTTTTCTTGCTCATTATTTTTCGCCATAGGAACAAACCCTTGTTGAATTTTGCTTTTACGATGACAGCACCATTCAGCCCACCTCTTTGCAACTGGATATTAATGGGGTGATTGTCATTCGCATCTGTAACAGGGTATGTGAATAATGCATAACCTACATAGCTTACTACCAGGCTATCTTTTTCCAGCCTGCTTAAATGAATGCTGAAATTTCCGGCACTATCAGCCGTTTTTCCAACACCGCTCGATTTTAAGTATACGGACGCATAAGGCACAGGTTCTTTTGTGTGTGCATCCTGTATCACCCCGGTTAACGTAACCTGTGCATGTAATTTTACAGAAACAAAAAATATACTTAGAAGAAGAATGTATTTGATGAAGGCCTTCAAAATCTGTTGATGTTATTTCAGTTATAAATAGGTTAGGAAATGTTGTTTGTCATATTGTAGATGATGAAACATGTAATCACTTGTGTACAGTGCAGGTATCATTTACTTCGTTTGATCGTATTGCCATTCAAATGACATTTCCAGGGATTAGCAAATAGACAGCCAGGATACTTTCATTTTTCATGCCGTCGTTGTTTCTTTGATCATAATGGTAACTGTTGCCGGTAAACGCTGGCTCGTTGTTCCAATTATCTAAATTGCTTGTGAGTTATTTATTCACCAGCATTTCCTTTATTATTTTTTCAAGTTCAATTATTCTTTTTTCAAGTTGTGGAAGATTGCGTGTGATCGCCTGGCTGCGCAATGCCGCAGTATAATCATAGGCAGGCGAACCCGTAACAGCAGTGTTGGGGGATTTTATAGATTTACTTACTCCACTTTGAGCATTTATTTTGCTGCCGTCTGCTATTTGTATATGTCCAACTATGCCCGCTTGCCCGCCAATCATCACATTCTTACCAATTTTTGTACTCCCGCTTACTCCACTTTGAGCGGCAATAACACTGTTGTTCCCGATTTCAACATTATGGGCAATCTGTAAAAGGTTGTCCAGTTTTGCACCCGATTTTATCAATGTACTTCCGATAGTGGCACGGTCAATGGTTGTATTGGCACCAATTTCAACGCCGTCCTCTATAACAACATTTCCGATCTGCGGAACTTTTTTGAGGCTTCCGTCCTGTTGAGGTGCATACCCGAAACCATCACTGCCAATAACAGTACCAGCATGTATCACTACATTTTTCCCGATCACACATTCGTGATAGATTTTTACGCCTGCATGAATGATAGTGTTATCCCCTACCGTTACATTATTTCCGAGATATGAATTAGGAAATATTTTTACGCCATTGCCAAGAACTACATTTTCCCCGAGATAGGCAAATGCACCAACATAAACTTCTTCACCAACTTTTACAGAGCTATCCATGTATACCGGTTGCTGGATGCCAGTAAGTTGCTGGGTTCTTATTTGTTGGTATTTGTCAAGCAAAGTTGCAAATGCGCTGTAAGCATCAGGAACACGGATAAGTGTAGCCGCTATTGGTTGTTTTAATTGTAATGACTGGTTAACAATAATTACAGATGCTTTTGTAGTATATAAAAAGTCTTCGTATTTCGGATTTGCTAAAAATGCAAGTTGCCCGGCTTTCGCTTCTTCGATCTTACCAAAAGATCCTACGAGGGCTTCTCCCGGGCCTTCGAGTGTGCCACTGATTATTTGTGCGATTTGGGCTGCGCTGAATTTCATATTATATGTCTTTTAGCATTTCGCCTTCAGATATTAGTTGATATTGCTGATAAGAAAGTTCTTAGTTGCAGCTTATGGCTAACAGCTTATGGTTGTCTTAAGTAACAAATGTAATATTTTTTAACCTTGCCCCTCAGGTTTTCATTAATGAGGGCATTGTCAACTTCTGAAATGTCTTTGATACTTCCATCTTTGAATAAAATATGAATATGCTCATCTTCAAAATTATATGTGCGGCTGGAAGCTTCACCGGTAAATATAAGCCACCGTGCATTTTCTTCCGTTAAATTGTAGTTAATGCATGCCTCCCTGATCTTTTCAGCGACAAGGTTTTCATTTACAGGGTCGGGGTAATATTTTACTTTCAGCAGCTTCCTGTCAATGATCCCACGGCTTAGCATTGACAATACAGGATCACTGTGGCTGCACCAGGTTTTTATTGCCATTAAAACATCATAATCATCCACTTCACAGAACTGTTGAAGTGACACGCCGGGTCCGTTGATAAAACTATTCAATGGTTCCTGGCACCGGGCATTTATAAACTTTGCTCTTTTAACGATGCGTTGCAACATCTGTTCGGCGCTCAATACCGTTTTATGCAGGTAAACCTGCCAGTACATCAGCCTGCGTGCAACAAGGAATTTTTCTATTGAATAAATACCTTTCTCTTCCACCATCAATTCTCCATTATGAACCGTCAACATTTTTATAATGCGGTCGTAAGCAATCACACCTTCATTCACGCCGGTAAAAAAGCTATCCCTCGTGAGGTAGTCCATGCGATCAACATCCAACTGGCCGCTTACCAGTTGGTGTAAAAACTTCTTTGGATATACATCCGTAAAAATATCAATTGCCATTTGAAGCCTGCAATTGAACTGCTTATTTAGTTCCTCTATCAGTAATAAAGAAATTTCTTCATGATGCATGCCTTCAGCAAGAACCTGTTCCAATGCATGAGAAAAAGGGCCATGACCGATATCATGCAGGAGGATCGCAACTTTAGAAGCCAGTTGTTCTTCAGCTGTGATATCAATCCCTTTGCTGACCAGTTCCTGCAATGCACATCGCATTAAGTGGTAAGCCCCCAATGAATGATGCAATCTTGAATGCACTGCACCTGGGTAAACAAGATGCGCCATAGCCATTTGGTGAATGCGTCTCAAACGTTGATAAAATGGATGAGCAATGATATCATTGATCAATTCATCATCAATTGTTATGAAACCATATACGGGGTCGTTGATTATTTTATGAAAGCGCATTAATTGATTTTGGCTTGAAGATTTATATGTTAAACTAATTACAAAGTGACGTAAAGCTACAAAGCATCCCTGTAAAAAATTAAATTTGCAGGAACAGCTTTGAGCTATTAGCTATTAGCAAACAGTTCTTAAGTATATTGGAGTTTTAGTGTTTCCAGGAATAATACCTTTGAAGATTTCACTATTCACCATTCACTTTTTTCCGTTTCCCGATTGCCAATTCACTTTTTCTTTCGAATTTCACACCGTTTAAACTATCAAACATGAATGTAGCAAAAATACTCTGGGTAGATGATGAAATAGACAGCCTTAACTCGCAAATCATGTTCCTTGAGAACAAAGGATACGAAGTTCAAACCAAAACGAATGGCTTTGACGCAGTAGAATTTGTGAAAGACAATATTGTGGATGTTGTTTTACTGGATGAAACGATGCCGGGCATAACGGGGCTTCAAACCTTGCAACAGATAAAAGAAATAAACAACAATTTACCTGTAGTGCTTATTACAAAAAATGAAGCGGAGAATTTAATGGATGAGGCTATTGGTAGCCAGATAAGTGATTATTTGATTAAACCTGTTAATCCAAACCAGGTATGGCTCAGCCTTAAAAAGATCATAGATAACAAAAGGTTGGTTGCAGAAAAAACAACTTCAGCTTACCAGCAGGAATTCCGCAGCCTCTTCATGGCGTTGAGCAGCAATCCTAATTACAACGAATGGATGGAAATCTATAAAAAGCTCGTGTATTGGGAACTGGAAATGGAAAAAAGCGATAGCCCCGAAATGCAGGAAGTGTTTCAAACACAAAAGCAGGAAGCTAATACAGAGTTCTTTAAATTCATCTCAAAAAATTATGCATCCTGGGTGGCTCCAAAGAGTGTTGATGGCCCAATTATGAGCCATACGCTCCTAAAATTTAAAGTGCTGCCTCATCTTGAGAAAGGCACTCCTTTATTTTTTGTGTTGATTGATAACCTACGTTTTGATCAATGGAAAACCATACAGCCGATGTTTGCTGAAAGTTTCAGGATACATGAGGAAGAAACTTTTTATTCAATTTTACCCACGGCAACACAATATGCAAGGAACGCCATTTTTGCAGGCCTGTTGCCTATTGATATTGAAAAACAATTTTCTGCCCAGTGGAAGAATGATGATGAAGAAGGTGGAAAGAATTTATTTGAAGAAGAATTCCTAAGAGCGCATTTAAAAAGGCTTGGAAAAACTGACCTTAAAATTTCTTATACCAAGATAACCAATAACCATGATGGCCAAAAGATGGTGGATAACATGCACAACTTGTTGCAGAATGACCTGAACGTAATCGTTTATAATTTTATAGATATGCTTAGTCATGCCCGTACTGAAATGGAAGTGCTGAAAGAACTTGCTGGTGATGAAACAAGTTACCGCAGCATTACCGAGAGCTGGTTTGAGCATAGCCCTTTGCACCAGGGACTTAAAAAAATTGCAGACAAAAATTTAAACCTCATTGTTGCAACTGACCATGGAACAACCAGGGTAAAGACAGCAGCAAAAGTGATTGGCGACAAACAAACCACAGCCAACCTTCGCTACAAACATGGAAGAAATCTAAATTATGAAGCAAGGGATGTGTTGGCGTTTAGGGATCCCCGTGAAGCTGGCCTGCCCGTTCCTAATGTGAACTCTTCTTTTATTTTTGCCAAGGGCGACCTGTTCCTCTGCTATCCAAATAACTATAACCATTTTGTAAATTATTACAGGAATACCTTTCAGCACGGGGGGATCAGTCTCGAGGAAATGATCGTGCCGGTGATCAGGATGTCGAATAAGTAACTGGATACCAGATGTTAGATATCCAACATCCAACATCCCGCATCCCGCATCCAGTTTCCAGCATCCAGTATCCAGCATCCAGTATCCAGTATCCAGTATCCCGCATCCCGCATCCCGCATCCCTCATCCACCACTAATCCACAATTGTGGACAAGGTTTTTTTTAATTGATCTTTTATTAAAGGAAGTTGCGGATTATTCGTAAATTGAAAGGCCCTGCTGGGTTGCTTGAACACTATGAAATATACACAACACACATTAGATAAGGTTGAAAAAATAATCGAGGACAGTGGCTATATCATTCGTTATGAACGAGGCACTTTTCAAAGCGGTTATTGCATCCTGCAAGCCAAGAAGGTTGTGGTGCTGAATAAATTTTTTCAAACTGAAGGAAGAATAAATACCCTGATTGATCTTTTACCCCAACTCGAGATCAACTTTGATGGGCTTACCTTGGAAAGCCAGAAGCTTTACGAAGAATTAATGAGCGTGAGTAGCGAAAAATAATAAGAAATAAGGAATAAGAAATAAAGAATAAGAAAGTATAGCTTCCTTATTCCTCACAATTTACTTGCTGGCAAACGTTCTTATTTCTTATTTTACATTTCTTATTCCTTATTTCATGTCTTTCCCTCCTTTAAAAATTACTTTCCTTGGCACCGGTACAAGCAGTGGTGTGCCAATGATCGCCTGCCCATGCCAGGTATGTGCCTCAACAGATGCAAAAGATAAAAGGCTTCGCAGCAGCATATTGGTGGAGAGTGAAACCACTTCCATTGTGGTGGATACAACACCAGACTTCCGCTACCAGATGTTGAGGACTGAAGTGAAGAAATTAGACGCAGTGCTGTTTACTCATCCACATAAAGATCATATCGCAGGCCTTGATGACATTCGTGCCTATAATTATTTTCAGAGAAAGGTAATGAAGGTGTTTGCAAATGAACTTACACAAGCCGCACTTAAGAAAGAGTTCGCTTATATTTTTTCGGAATTTAAATACCCGGGAATTCCCGATATCAGTTTACATGACATAAAAAATGAACCATTTGTGATTGGAGATATCCCTGTCACTCCATTTACGGTATGGCATTTAAAAATGCCCGTGATCGGTTTCAGGTTTGGTGATTTTACATACATCACAGATGCGAACAGGATTGATGAAGAGGAAAAAGAAATTATAAGAGGTAGCAAAACCATTGTATTAAATGCGCTGCGGCATGAAAAACACATTTCGCATTTCAACCTGGAGGAAGCCGTTGCATTGGTACAGGAATTAAACATTCCACAGGCTTATTTCACACATATCAGCCACCAACTCGGCAGGCATGAAGATATCAGCCCACTATTACCACCGGGCATTCAGCTTGCACACGACAAACAGGTGTTGATTTTCTCCTAAAATGTTGTCCTTTTCCCGTTGTTATAATTAGGGTGCCGTTCTATTTTAGCATCATGCAAAAAAGAGCAACCAATCATTTTTTACATTTCACAAAAAAAGAAAAGAATGGGACTGTCTTTTTGCTGTTTATTATTTTTTTGCTGATTGTTGCTCCATTTATTTATTCATTCTTCTTTAAAGAGAAAAACATTGATGCAGGCAGGTTTAAAAGTGAAATTGCAGTTTTGAAAATAAGATCAGCAGACAGTTCTGAAAGAAGTTATAAAAAGAATGATGCTGAAGGGATTTATCCCAGGGCTCGCCGGCAATTCGGGCAGTATGAGTATTCCAGCAACATGAATTTATTTTATTTTGATCCCAACACATTATCAGAAAATGGCTGGAAAAAATTAGGAGTAAGAGAAAAAACGATCGCTACAATCCAAAATTATTTATCCAAAGGCGGCCGGTTTAAAGAGCCAGGAGACATAAGAAAAATTTGGGGCCTTCATGAGGATCAGATAGAAAAAATGTTGCCTTATATCCGTATCGAACAAACTGCAGCAACTGCTGCTCCTAATTTCCCGGTTTATGAAAAGACAACATATCCTAAAACGGAAATATCCATCGTTGATGTTAACCATGCTGATTCTACTTCTTATATTTCTTTGCCGGGCATTGGTCCTGGTTTTGCAAAACGCATTCTTAAATTCCGTGATAAACTTGGTGGGTTTTATAAAATTGAGCAGGTAAGCGAAACATTTGCTCTGCCTGATTCCACTTTTCAAAAAATAAAAAATTACTTACGGGTTTCAGGAGAGGATTTAAGGAAAATAAATATTAATACGGCCACCGTTGAGGAACTGAAAGAACATCCCTATATCCGTTATATGCTTGCAAATGCGATCATACAGTACCGTACGCAACATGGCAATTTTTCAACGGTTGATGATATAAAGAAGATCATGTTGGTGACTGATGAGGTATTTGTGAAACTGGCACCTTATTTAACGGTGAAGTAAAATCAAAGGTCATCTAATAAAAAAAGCTGAATAGGGAAGATAAACCCCGGGACGGGTAATATTATTATAGAGAGGAAGAGAGGAAAATTAAACCCCGACGGGGCGGTATATTAAAAGTAAAAACCAATCGTATGGCTGGAACATTTTCACAAATTTATATTCAAATTGTTTTCGCAGTTAAGTATAGAGAAAACCTGATTAGCTATAATTGGAATAAAGATTTACATAAATACATTGCTGGAATTATCAACGGAAAAAATCAAAAGTCAATTATCGTTAACGGCATGCCTGATCATATTCATGCTTTTGTGGGATTAAAGCCAGCGATGTCAATCTCAGATTTAGTTCGGGATATAAAAAATAACTCATCAAATTTTATTAATGACAATAAATTGATAAAAGGGAAATTCGCATGGCAAGACGGATTTGGTGCATTTTCATATGCTCATTCACAAATTTCCAATGTATATAATTACATTTTAAACCAGGAAGAACATCATAAAAAGAAAACGTTCCGGCAGGAATACCTGGAGTTTTTAAAAGCTTTTGAAATAAGCTATGATGAAAAATATTTGTTTGAATGGTATCAATAATGTCACCCCTTCGGGGTTCAGTTTTATTTTGTTTTTGTTGTTATAATAATATCACCCCTTCGGGGTTTAACCCATTTTATTTTTGGGGTCATAATAATGTCAACAGTTCGGGGGTCAAATACATTTTATTTTTTGTTGGTCATAATAATGTCAGCACTTCGGGGTGAATTCATTTTATTTTTTGTTGGTCATAATAATGCAGCCCTTCGAGGGTAATTCATTTTATTTTTTGTTGGTCATAATAATGCCGCCCTTCCGGGGTCAAATACATTTTATTTTTTGTTGGTCATAAGAATGTCAACAGTTCGGGGGTCAAATACATTTTATTTTTTGTTGGTCATAATAATGCCGCCCTTCGGGGTTTAATACATTTTATTTTATTGATTATAGAAGTATCACCTTTTCGTGGCTTTTATTGAACCCCGAAGGGGTGATATTATTATAGAAAGAAGATATACAAGAAAGTAAAACCCCGAAGGGGTTAAATTATTTGTGACCTGCTTTTATGCCTTTTGACCCCATTTGCCGTTCGCTAAATGAATTTCAGTGAACAATTGTTAGTAAACCTATATTCCCTAAATTGCGCCCTCAACGATCGCTATATGATGGAATTCGCACAAAGTGAACTTACACTACAGGTGGCTCAGTCTGCCAAAGATTTTGCACAACAATATATCAAACCACATCTAATGGAATGGGATGAGTCACAGGAATTTCCTGTCCACATTTTCAAGGAGTTGGGAAAGCTGGGAATGATGGGGGTACTGGTTCCTGAGGCCTATGGTGGAACAGGGCTCGGGTACCTCGAATATAGTGCTGTAATCCAGGAGATATCGAAAGTTTGTGGGTCAATTGGACTGTCCGTTGCTGCACATAATTCACTTTGCACGGGCCATATACTGGCATTTGGCAATGAAGCACAGAAACAAAAATATTTACCAAAACTTGCTACTGCAGAATTTATTGGAGCCTGGGGACTTACAGAACCCAACACCGGTAGTGATGCTGGTAACATGAAAACCGTTGCTGTAAAAGATGGCAATAACTGGAAGATCAACGGTACAAAAAGTTGGATCACACATGGTAAATCAGGAGACGTAGCAGTTGTTATCTGCCGGACTGGTGAACCAAGGGCAAAAAATAATTCTACTGCGTTTATAGTTGACCGTAATACCCCCGGCTTCAGTGCAGGCAAAAAAGAAAATAAACTGGGCATGCGTGCAAGTGAAACAGCAGAGATGGTGTTTGACAATTGCATCATCCCTGATGAAAATCGACTGGGCGAAGTAGGCGGTGGTTTCAAACAGGCAATGAAAATATTGGATGGTGGAAGAATTTCTATTGCGGCATTAAGTTTAGGTATTGCAAAAGGAGCTTACGAAGCGTCTGTACAGTATTCAAAAGAGCGTCACCAGTTTGACCAACCGATTGCAAATTTCCAGGGCATTGCATTTAAGCTTGCAGATATGGCAACCAAGATCGCTGCTGCAGAATTGCTGATCAATCAATCCTGTGATCTTAAAATGCGGGGATTGCCTATGACAAAAGAAGCGGCCATGGCAAAATATTATGCCAGTGAGATTTCAGTAGAAATAAGTACGGATGCTGTTCAGATATTTGGCGGTTACGGCTACACGAAAGATTTTCCCGTTGAGAAATTTTACAGGGACAGTAAGCTTTGTACAATTGGCGAGGGTACCAGTGAAATACAGAAATTGGTAATTGCAAGGGAGGTGTTGAAATAAGGGCGTATCTTGCGCAATTATTTTTTAAACAATTAAACTACCAATGAAAAATTTTTTATTTCTTGCAACATCTTGTGTAACTATTTTGCTTTCAGCCTGCAAAAAAGATGACCCGGCCCCTACAACTGCTCAGCGGATCCAGCAGATCTGGACCTACGAAAAAACCTACGGCTTGAATGTTGAACCTGGCTTCCCTACTGTTAGAGATACAACTATTGGGTCTTCTGGCGACTACGTTGATTTTAGGACAGATAATAAGGCCTACTCAAAAGTTAACGGATATTTTGATACGTTATCTTATTCTATCATTAGTGACAGCAAAATGATCCTCGATGGCGACAGCGCTACCATCCAGATCCTGAATGACAACCAGTTTCAAATTCTTACCGGTGAATTTATATCTTCAACGGATTATTATGAGGCTACTATTTACTTGAAAAAATAGTTATTAAATTTGTTCAGAGCCCGCATTTATGCGGGCTTTTTATTTTAATAAAAATACATTTGTGAGATGATACCGGTAAAATTTGTTTGTCTCATCGTAACCCTCATCCTTTTAATGGGATGTGATCAGAGCAATTCTGATACACAAAACACAACCCCTGCAGATTATACAAGGCTTCCATCTGGCGAGCAATTGTTTACAATAAATTGTGCACAATGCCATCGGCCCGCTGAGGATTTTACCGGCCCCGCCTTGAAAAATGTAACAGCCAGGTGGAAGGATAAAACAAAGCTCTATGAATTTATAAAAAATCCACAGGAGGTAATTGCCAGGGACAGCTATGCAAAAGACCTGTTTGCAAAATGGAAACAGGCGTATATGCAACCATTTCCAAATTTGAGCATTGACGAAATTGACCGCATTTTAAATTATTGTAACAACACAGCAAAATAAAGAAGCCACCTGCGTCTACAGGTGGCCGGTATAAGTTCTGAAATTTATTTTTTATCTCCGCCAAATAAACCTTTGGCGAAATCTTCAACTTTCTCACCCATTTCACCGGGGATAAAATCGCTGATCTTATCCATTATGTTCCCCGACTCCGACGTTGTAGAAGCTGTAGCAGTATTGCCGTTGGTAGTCATCGTTTCCGACGGAGTTGATCCAGGGAAAAAATTATCAACTGCGCCGGCCATCATCGGGAATTTCTCTTTTATAAAATCTTTGATGGTATGAATGGCTGTGTTTGCCTGGTCAGAACTGATGCCTGCTTTCTCTGTTAGGCGATTTATTAATTCCTGCATAAAATTTATTTTAATTGTTAATGTATATTATTTAAAACGATTCTAAATTATTGTAAGCCATCAATGTTCCAATACTTCAATATTGATCTTTGAACATTGAGCATTGAATATTTCTTTTTTCTTAAAAGATCACTCAGTATCGTATCTATCCACACGTTCAATCCCGGGAAGTGCCAGCAACTGGTTTACAAGTTCATCTAATTCTTCCTTATCATGCACAAATACTTTTACATTTCCTTCAAAGATGCCATCCTTTGCTTCAATGGTCATGGCAGAAATGTTTACCCTTAGTTCACCGCTGATAAGGTTTGTGATTTTATGTATCACACCAACATCATCGAGGCCGATAATTTTTAAGCCTGTAAGGAAAGATATTTCCTTGTTTTTTGCCCATTTTGTTTTTACCACCCGGTGTCCATAATTGGCCAGTAACCGTGCAGCATTGGGACAATTCGTTCTATGGATCTTTAACCCTTCACCTGTTGTTATGAAGCCGAATACATCATCTCCAGGTATTGGCTTGCAACAATTTGCAAGTGTGTACATGATCTGATCACTGCTTTCGCCAAATATGATCAGCTCAGCATCTTTCTTTCCGGTACTTTGCTTCTTATCAGGAATATCCTGTTTATCCGATTTTTCTTCAACAGGTTTAATAGGTTTTGGCGGAATTAATTTATCACCGTGAACCGTAAAATCTTTTAGTTCCTTTAGATCTATTTTTTTAATAGCGATCTCATATAGAAGATCCAGGCTGCTGTTTATTTTGTAAAAATTGGCAAGTTCTTCAATATTGGTTTGGTTCATTACAGCATTGATCCCCTCCAGTTTTCGCTGTAAAATATATTTACCATCTTCAGCAACGGCACGTTTTTCTTCCTTTAAAGTGTCTTTGATCTTGGTCTTCGCTTTGCTGGTAACAACAAAATTCAGCCACTCCTGGTTTGGCTTTTGTTTGGCGCTGGTGATGATCTCGATCTGGTCACCGCTTTTCAATTTATAACTTATCGGGACAAGCTTGTGATTAACTTTAGCGCCAATACATCGGCTACCAACGGCAGTGTGTACACTAAAAGCAAAGTCGAGGGCAGTTGCGCCAATCGGCAGCATCTTAACATCACCCTTGGGTGTATAAACATATATTTCCTCAGCTAAAAAAGATGTTTTGAAATCCTGTAAAAAATCCAGGGAGTTTGAATCCTGGTTGCTCAAAGCTTCTCGTATCTGGTGAAACCATTTATCGAAACGGCTTTCATCACCACCTTCTTTTCCTTCTTTGTATTTCCAATGGGCGGCCAGGCCCTTTTCAGCAATCTCGTTCATCCGGAGTGTGCGTATCTGTACCTCAACCCATTTGCCCTGAGGGCCCATAACGGTAGTGTGTAACGCTTCATAGCCATTGCTCTTAGGATTACTTAACCAATCCCTCAACCTTTCAGGCGAAGGATTATATGCATCAGTGATAATGCTATAAACTTTCCAGCAATCTTCTTTTTCTTTTTCAGGTTCAGAATTTACGATAATGCGGATGGCGAAGAGATCATATACTTCTTCAAAAGAAACACCTTTCTTTTTTATTTTAGTCCAGATAGAATGAATGCTTTTTGGGCGTCCATAGATCTCAAAGTTCAAACCTGTTTTATCAAGTTTTTCTTTCAAGGGCCTGATAAAATCATTGATATAGCGGGAGCGTTCTCTTTTTGTATCCTGTAATTTTTGTGCTATGTATCGGTAAGTATCCGGCTCCATGTATTTCATAGAGAGATCTTCCATTTCTGTTTTAATATTGTAAAGCCCCATTCTATGGGCAAGAGGGGCATATACATACACCGTTTCTGAAGATATTTTTAATTGCTTTTCCCTTTTCATGCTGTCCATGGTACGCATGTTATGTAACCTGTCGGCAAGTTTGATAAGGATTACACGGGGATCGTCGGTCAGGGTTAAAAGGATCTTTTTAAAATTTTCAGCCTGCTGGCTGCTATTTTGATCCATTACCGTTGATATCTTGGTCAGCCCATCTACTATTTTAGCTATCTCAGCACCAAATTCACGTTGAATATCTTCCAGGGTTACGTCCGTATCTTCAACCGTGTCGTGCAAAAGCGCACAAATGGTGCTTCGTATCCCAAGCCCGATCTCCTCCGCACAAATCTTGGCCACTGCAAGGGGATGCAAAATATAAGGCTCACCGCTTTTACGGCGCATGGTTTTATGTGCTTCAGCAGCAATTTCAAAGGCACGGCGAAGCATCATTTTATCACCTGGCTTCAGTTTTAATTTTAGCACCCGCAGCAGGGCACGATACTGCCTGAGTATTTCCTTCTTTTCATCCTCTTCGGAAAGGTTATATGCCTGTATAGGTTCTATGGCTTCCATGTAGTGAAACGAATTTAGTTGAAAAAACCCCAAAGTCAAAAAATGGAAAAGGGACATGAGCAATTAAAGTCAATAAGGCGATTCCATGACAATCTTGGTGGCTAATCTTTGATGCATTTTGGGTCTTTAATGCGAAATAAATTAAAAAAGTAAAAAGGGTTTAAATATTAGGAGCCAGGGCAGGTTTGTATAAAGAAAATCCTTAGTTTTGCAACCCGTTTGCGGATATGGCGAAATTGGCAGACGCACCAGACTTAGGATCTGGCGGAGCAATCCATGTAGGTTCGACCCCTATTATCCGCACAAAAGAATACTGCACAAGGAACAAGGAATGATGAACCTCAAAATTCTAAATTCTTTGTTCCTTGTTAGTTTTTGGCCCATCAATTTCGGGTTCGTTCGGTAGAGTTGAAAGAATGGCCTGGGTTTTAAATAGGTTCCCGGTAACAAATTAATAATTTATTAAATAACATCAAATCAATAGTAATGCCTACAGTAGAAAGAGAAAACATCGGCTTGTTGACCGATAAACTTATAGTAAAGGTCAAAAAAGAGGACTACCTGCCTTCATTTGAAAAAAAACTTAAAGAATATAGTAAAACTGCAAATATCCCGGGCTTTAGGAAGGGAATGGTTCCTGCGGGAATGATCAGGAAGATGTATGGTGCTGGCATTTTCAGTGATGAGATTTTAAAGACCGTTGAAAAACAACTTTACACTTACCTGAATGAAGAAAAGCCGGATATTTTTGCCCAGCCACTTCCCCTTGAAACTGATATGAGCAAAATGGACCTGAACAATCCTTCTGATTATGATTTTGGATTTGAGATCGGCCTTAAACCAGCTTTTGAGATACCTGATTTTACAAAAGTAAAACTCACCCTGAATAAAGTAACCGTAACAGATGAAATGGTTAATGAAGAGATAAGCCGTATGCAGATCAAAGCTGGTAAAATGACGGAGCCTGAAACCATCGATAACGCAGAGAATGTGCTGAATATTTTGTTTGCCGAAGCTGGGGAGAATGGCAATGCAGTTGAAGGAGGTATTGTTAAAGAAAATTCCTTGATACTGAAATATTTTATCCCGGAAATGCAAAAGCAACTGATGGGTAAAAAAACAGGCGACCATTTTGTTTTTCAGTTAAACAAAGCTTTTGAAGGAGAAAAACTGGAGATGATGTTGCAGGATCTTGGTTTTGAAAAAGATGATAAAGATGCCGCTGGTAAATACTTTAAACTTGATGTGGTTAAAATTGGCCTGGTTGAACAAAGAGAAATGGATGAAGAATTTTTCAATGAAGTTTTTCCCGGGAAGAATATAAAAACCGAAGAAGAGCTTCGCAACGAATTGAAAGAAGAGATCGCTAAATACTGGGATTCCCAAAGCCGCAATCAGCTCCATGACCAATTATATCATTTGCTGATCGATGAGACAAAAATGGAATTCCCTGAATCATTCCTGAAGCGCTGGCTGCAAAGTGGTGGTGATAAACCAAAGACAGCAGAAGAAGCAGAACATGAATTTCCAGGCTTTAGCAACCAGCTTAAATGGACATTGATCAGCGACAAATTGATAAAGGATAATAACCTGGATGTAACAGAAGAAGAGCTAAAAGAAAACATGCGCACGGAAGTGATGCGTTATTTCGGCCAGATGAATATGGGAAGCGATATGAGCTGGTTAGATAGTTATATCGATCGCATGTTGAAGGATGAGAAGCAGGTTGATGCTACTTATCGCAGGCTCATCACTGAAAAATTATTCGGGTGGATGGAATCACAGACAAAGCCAAAAGAAAAGAAAGTTACTCCTGAAGAACTAACAGCAATGCAACACAATCACCAGCATTGATAACTTAAATAATTTTTTTGCAAGAGGTAGCTGGTCTACCTCTTTTGCTTTTATTTATAACGAACAACATTTAGCTTCTCCCAAAATTACTTAGCCGAAAACTCTATCAGAGAACTTTCTCGTTTAACAAATTCTTAGCAGCGTCATCATACAATATTCACTTTTCCTGCGTTCCTTACCTGTCTCCATCTATACTTAACTATTAAAACCTTACAGTCATGCCAACGCTACGCAGCGCATCCCTATGCGCATTATTATCCTTTAGTTTGTTTTCATGTACTTCATACACAAAAGATAGAATGGTTGTGCAAAATGCTCCCGGTGCCCCAGCGATTGTGAAATCATTGCCGGCTGAAGTTGTTGACATTGCATCCTTTCAACAGAAATTTATAGAGTCTTCTACTCAACATTTTTCTGTTTCTTCAAAAAAAGTATCAATATTAAAATCCAAAGGGGGATTGAAAATAACAGTAAACCCTGCTGCATTGGAAAAGGAGGACGGTACAGCTTTGGAACGAAATATAAAAGTCAGTGTTATTGAATTGACGAATGTGAATGATCTTTTCAGGAGCAATGCTGCCACGATCAGTGATGGTAAACTCCTTGTTTCAGGGGGCAGTTATTTTATTGGAATGGATAATGGAGGAGTAAAGATCCGGCTCAGGGAGGGGGAAACGATCGAGGCAGAATTTCCCGTGTTGAAAAAAACTGAGATGGAATTATTTTATGGCCAGCGAAATGAAGCGAATGATATGAACTGGCAAAAAACAAATATATCTTTCACAAGGCGATATGAATCGGTAAGTTTCACAGATCAAAACCGGTGGGATTCGAGGCCCACTGCCAAGCTGGAAGAACTTATCGAACCTAAAATTTATAAGAGCCTGGATGAAACAGTGTATTATTATCAAACTAAAATGACATTGGAAAAGCTTGTGGATACACTAAATAAAAAAGACGCAAGGGTGTATTTACAAACTATTTCCTACTGGCCCAAAACTTTGCCCACTGACATAATGCTTGATACCAATTATTTGGTGAGTTTATACGGCCCAAGAAAACAATATATTCTGAAAGCTTGTAAGGAAGAAGAAAAAAAGAAAGAGGCTTTCGATAAATGGCAACCAAAATCGCTTGCCGGTCAATTGCAAAAGCAATATGCTTCAGCTTCATTTGAATATTATAAACCCACACCGCTCAGTGTTCTGGGCTGGATCAATTGCGATTATTTTTACAACCCGGTTCAACAAACGGAAACAGCGTTGGACATGCCTTACACATTTAATAATAGCACGATTGAATATTTTATCCTTTTTAAATCATTTAATAGCATGCTCAATGGCAGAACATCCACAGCTAATGATCAAAAGCCATCTCTTGTTAGTTTACCCGCTGGAGAGGAAGTTACATTTATTGCTTTTACAAAGAAGAATGGAATTATCTACCAGGCCAAACACGATCTTGTGATTGGGAAAACAAAAACGCTTCCTGTAAACTTTAAAGAAATATCAGCCGCAGAAATGACAAAAATATTTGGAACTAATGTAAAAATTTAGACCGAAACTGGTCCGATATAGACAGTTCCCGGTATAATACCTGGAACTGTTATGTTACTTCGTCTTATACCTGCAATGTAAATTTTAAATCAATTTTTAAAAATG
Organism: Ferruginibacter sp.; assembly: GCA_039921685.1. GTDB lineage: Bacteria > Bacteroidota > Bacteroidia > Chitinophagales > Chitinophagaceae > Ferruginibacter. The sequence goes on along the minus strand of JBDSBG010000028.1, from coordinate 16,242 downwards.
TATGCTCACAGTTATTCACGTTTTGTGAAGAGAAGAGTTTGCATGATGCCGTACAGCTTCTATAATTTTTTGTTAATCGTAAACATTTTACTTTTTTATCATTAGTAAAACAGAAAAGCATATGTAATTTTGTTACATGCAAATAAAATTTACTTTTATGAATAAAATATTACTTTCTTGTTTTCTGCTTCTACTTATCCTCACAACAAAAGCACAGGAAGCGAATACAACTGCAGATCAAAATCCAAATTACAAAGCAAGTCTTGAAAAGTACAAATCCCAGCAAGACAAGTTAATGGCCACTATGAATACTACGGTACAGAACACCTATCAGGCCTACGACTGGTATGAAGCAAAGCAGGAGCGCAAGCAGCAAAGAATCGCAGATCGCCGTGAGAGAAGCCTATATGAACTCCAGAACTTTGGGAATTATTATAATCCATTCAATTATTACTACGATCCTTTTGCAGCTCCATACCGCTACTCACCATACAATTTTCGCTATCATCATTGGAGACGCAGGTAAACCGCAATTATTAAAAACTTTTGCCCCTCTTCCGCAGCCGGGTTGGGCGGCAGCTTCTAAATCTTAACCATTTCAAATTTATAATTATGAGAACAATTTTATTTTGTGCAATTATTTCATTGCTATTGATAACGGCTTCCTGTAACCGCCAGGTAACAAGGATAGATCCTGCAACAACGCCCGATATCAGCGGCAGCTGGAATAATACCGATAGCCGGCTCACGGCTGAGGAAATGATCAACCAGGCATTGACCGGCGACTGGCTTACAAATCATACACAGGCAAAAGGTAAGAAGCCTGTAGTTATCGTTGGTATGGTAACAAATAAAAGCCATGAGCACATCGAAGCAGAAACATTTATGAACGATCTTGAAAGATCTTTTATAACTACTTCCAAAGTTGGGCTTGTTCAAAGTGGGAAGAAGCGTGAAGAACTTCGTGGAGAAAAAGCCGATCAACAAACAAATGCATCTCAAAGTACCATGAAAAAATTTGGCCTTGAAAATGGTGCAGACTATATCTTACAAGGCTCGATCAATTCTATTGTGGATGCATATAAGAAGAAAAAATCAGTAACCTACCAGGTAAACCTGGAACTCACCAATATAGAAACCAATGAAGTTGTATGGATAGGTGATAAGAAGATTGCAAAATTGGTAAAGAATTAATTGCCGTTGTATTCAGCCAGCAAAAATAAAATAATAATCATCTCAACAATGAAACTTCGGACAAAACGGGCATGGTTGGCCTGGCTGTTGATGCCCGTTTTCTTTTCCTGTACTACGTATAATAACGCAATGGAATCTTATTATTCCAGTATTCAATCCCATAATTATGATAAGGCTTTACAAAAGCTTGAAAACAATAAGCTTATCAATAAGAACCGGAATCAACTTTTATATTCTTTGGAAGCAGGGAAACTGTATCGATTAAAAAATGATTTTAATAAAAGCAATCAATATTTAAACCAGGCAGATGCTTTTATAGAAAGCTCAAGAAAAACCGCCGGAGATCTACTGACTGCAAACTTATTGAATCCAATGCAGCAGGCGTACCGCGGTGAGGACTTTGAACAGTTCATGGTTCATTTTTACAAGGCATTAAATTATACAGCACTAGGTAAAACAGACGATGCACTTGTTGAAGCAAGAAGAATTACTTTATCCGCAAATGCACAGGGAGATAAATTTCGTAACAAAGAAAAAAGATACAGCACTGATGCCTTTGCTTTGAACCTGCAGGGAATGATCTACGAAATGGGTGGCGATATCAATAACGCATTCATTGCTTACCGCAATGCAGCTGACATTTATTTAAACAATGGAAACAATTATTACGGCGTAAGTATTCCAACACAATTAAAACAAGATCTATTAAGAACCGCAAATGCAATGGGCTTCAGTAGCGAGACAGACCGTTATCAAAAAATTTTCAATACAAACTATCAGTATGATGATTCTCAAACCGGCGAGTTGATCCTTTTTTTGGAAGAAGGACGTGCACCCGTAAAGGAAGAAAGGAACTTTATACTGACAAGTGCTGATGGTACTGTCGGTAATTTTGCTTTCACTGACCCATATGGTTATCAATCTAACATCAATTTCAACTACAATGCTTACGGAATATCTGAAAGCAAATTGAGTACTGTCCGCACTTTAAGAGTAGCAATGCCTGTATATAAGATCGTTTATACGCAACAGTTAAATACCAGTATTTCAGTAAATGGAAATGAATATACGCCTCAACTCGCTGAAAATATCAACAGCCTTGCTGTTACAATTTTAAAAGAACGGTTTTTAACTGAGCTGACAAATGCGCTTGCCAGGCAGCTGACGAAGAAATTACTGGAAAAAGGAACACAGGCTGCTGCCCAGGGCATCGCTAAAAACCAGGAAAAAGATGCACCCGCTAATGCAACGGACGAGGAAAAGAAGAAGAAGCAACAGCAAAATGAAGACAATGCGAAAGCAATTGGAGAAGTCGCCGGCTTATTGGTGAATGTAGCAAATACTATTACGGAAAAAGCGGATACGCGTAACTGGCAGAGCCTGCCCGCTTTTGTAAGTTATGTTAGGCTGCCCCTATCTGCAGGTGAGAATACGATAAATATAACTGTGAATGGACGAACAAAAACGCTTAAAGTGAATGGAGGAAAAGGTATTCAAATGATGAGTGAGCTGGTGGATTAGTGGCAGGGGGTTTTTACCCTTCCGAGGTTGCTAAAATGAATGTTCAATGCAGGATTAGGTAGAATAAGCGCAAACTCAAGTCAGCCTTAAGTTTCGAATGTAATAAAGTTCGACTTCTATCAGTACCTGCATAAGGCGTATCTTTCCGTCGGGTTGCGACGTAGTCGCAATTGTCCCGATAGCAATCGGGATCAAACGGCGGAAAGGAGCGCCGGTGCAGGTACGCAGCCCGCCGGCTGTGGAGGCGAAAGCAACGAATTTGAAGTACTAACCAAAGCGAGTAAAGGCTATGCGCTTATTCTACCTAATCCTATGTTCAATAATCAATGTACAATATTCTATGCTCAAGGAAAATACAATTCCGATGAGTATTGAACATGTGTTTTTGGTCAGACATTTAAAATTATAAGAAAGCTACAACTTGATTTCTTCGTCACTGTCATCAAAGAAATGAAATTCCGTAAGATGATAATTTGAATTCGATTTAACTTTCACTTTCTGTTTGTATTTCCAGCTCCATTTCATACGACGCGAAGGAAAGCCACAGGTGAGGTAGGTAAATAGGATAGGATGAACTTCAATGGTAAGCCCTTTATGGCGCTGCATGATCAGGTAGCTCAGGTTCTTGGCTATTTCATCTTCAAGAATTAACGTGGAAGATATTTTTCCTGTGCCATTACAACTTGGACAAATTTCACTCGTGTTGATATTCATTTCAGGCTTCATACGCTGCCTGGTAATTTGCATCAACCCGAATTTTGTTATAGGAAGTACAGCATGCTTGGCCCGGTCAGTTCTCATGAACTGGTCCATAGCATCAGCAAGTCTTTTTTTATTCTCCATCAATTTCATGTCGATGAAATCAACAACGATGATACCGCCAAGATCTCTTAATCTCAATTGGCGTGCTATCTCTTCGGCTGCTTCCAGGTTTGTTTCAAGGGCGTTTTGTTCCTGGTTATTGCTTACACTTTTATAGCCACTGTTTACATCGATTACATGAAGGGCTTCCGTATGTTCAATTATTAAATATGCGCCACTGGGGAGGTTAACGGTCTTACCAAATGCAGCTTTTACCTGCTTGGTAATTCCGAAATTATCAAAAATGGGCAAGCCGTTATTATAATATGCAACGATATCGGCCTTATCGGGTGCAATGCGTTGAATATAACTTTTGGTGTCGGCAAAAATGGTTTTATCATTTACAACGATGCGGTTGAAATCTTCATTAAGGAGGTCCCGCAACATGCTTGTTGCCTTACCCTGCTCACTTAATATTTTCGCTGGTGGAACTGCCCCTTTCAAATTATGCTGGATCGTCTTCCAGGTATTTTCAAGGCTTAACAAATCTTCGTGAAGTTCGGCGGTATGTTTCCCTTCAGCGGCTGTTCTTACAATTACGCCGAGGTTTTTTGGCTTGATGGATTCGATGATCTTATGTAATCGTTTTCTTTCTTCTGAAGAATGTATTTTCCTGGACACGGCAACAATATCATTAAATGGAGTAACAACTACATAGCGGCCGGGTAGTGAAAGTTCGCAACTTAGGCGTGGGCCTTTTGCGGCAATGGGTTCTTTTAATATTTGAACCAAAACATTGGGCTTACCGCTCAATACTTCTGTTATCTTACCTGTCTTGATGATTTCAGGCTCAACCTTAAATTTTGCGAATTCAAATGTCTCGTCAGGCTTTTCTGACATCGACTGTGTAGTGAATTTGAGAATAGAACGGACGTAAGGACTTAGATCTGTATAATGAAGAAAAGCGTCTTTTTCAAAACCTACTTCTACAAAAGCAGCGTTAAGCCCGGGGATGAGTTTTTTTACTTTTCCAAGATAAAGGTCTCCCACAGCAAAACTGGCATCAGTTTTTTCACTATGCAGTTCCACCAATTTCTTATCCTCCAGCAGGGCAATTTCCACGCCCTGCGGTACCGCATTTATAATTAACTCCTTGGTCAAGCGATTTTTTTTTGTTAGACCTTAATGCATTACGGAAGGAAAACATAAATGGCATGAACAATTGCAGCCAAATGCCATAATTATTCATGCATATAAATGAGTGCTCCCGATGAAGAATCGGGAAGCCGAGAAAGAAAAAGCTAATTACTTCTTCTTATGACGGTTCTTTCTTAAACGTTTTTTACGCTTATGAGTAGCGATTTTATGACGTTTTCTCTTTTTACCACAAGGCATACCAAGTCTTTTTTTTGTTTAATAAATAATTTTAAAATATGTTGTTTTTCTAACTTTCCTATTTCAGTGATTTAATCCGCTCATCTACTTCCTTTGAATACCCGGGATTATTTACAAGCCTTTTACTTATCGTATACCACTTTATTGCTTCCACTTTATCGCCCTTTGCAGCATATGTGTCAGCCAAAAATGCAATTGCTTCAATATTATTTGGTTGTTGGGCGATCACTTTTTGTAACCTCGTGATTCCTTTATCATATTGCCCGGAAACATAACCTCCCACACCCAGTACCAGTTGCGCTTTCATGTTGTTTGAATCCTTTCTCACCACTTCCAGCAGCTTTTGAATTCCCTTCATCACTTCAGTTGGATCTCCACCCGAACCTGCGCCAAAAACATAACAGCTTCCAAGCCCAATTTTAAGATCATCATTTTCAGGGTTCAGCGCTATCGCTTTTTCAAATAATGATATTGCCCTTTCTTTTTTCCAATTCATTTTAGCCTCATCATGTTCTCCCCTGAGGTTGTCTAAAAATAATTGGGCTGCGAAGGTGAGGTTTTTTTCTGAATTATCCAACTCAGCGGCCTTACTTATATAAAAAGCATAAGGCTCAAACAACTGAATGCTGTCTTTCCAAAAATTTGCGAGACCCGTATAGGCGGCTATTTGCTGTGCGTGGACATCACCCCGTTTCACAGTATTTTCGAGAGAAGATACGAACAGAACCTGCGATGGGCTGAGCTTTTGCCTGGCATTGTGTATAAATGCCTCAGCATCAAAACTGATTGGTCCCTCTTTTAGAGGCTTATTGGGAGTTGGTTTCTTTGGCTCGGTAGTTCGCCCAAAAAGAAACAGGGCAGCTACTAATATTATTCCCGCCCCCGCTAAAAAAAGTTGCTTTTTCACTTCAAAAACTAATTGAAACCCCCGCTTATATCAAACAGGAGCGCAAAGATACATTACTCTTCGCCTTCTTCCTTCACTTCCGGAGCTTCTTTGATATTGGGAGAGGTTTTTATTTCCTGTACAAACTCTTTTGCCGGCTTAAAAGCTGGAATAAAATGTTCAGGAATTGCTACAGCTACATTTTTTTTGATATTGCGGCCAATTTTTGCAGCCCGCTTTTTTATAATAAAACTTCCAAACCCCCTGATATACAGGTTCTCTCCACCTGCCAATGAGGCTTTTATCTCTCTAAACATGGTTTCCAGTGTAACCAACACATCCACTTTTGGGATGCCTGTTTTGTCTGATATCTTGTTGATGAGGTCTGCCTTTCTCATATAAGAAATATTTTAAACAGTAAGTTAGAAAAAAAATGTTGAAAATGCAAAAATAAGATGGTGATTATCAATAGGTTTGCAGGTAAATTTTTTTATACTTAATGCGTAATACTAAAGAAGAATTATTTTTTACTGCTAGTTTATTAAAATGGGATAGGGAGCAGAATCTGCGCCTGATGCCCTGGAAAGGAGAAAAAGATCCATATAAAATTTGGCTCAGCGAAATCATACTTCAGCAAACCCGTGTAGAACAGGGATGGGCTTACTATGACAGGTTCATAAAAAAATACCCGACTATAGAAAAACTGGCACTTGCGCCTGAACAGGATGTTTTTAAATTATGGGAAGGGCTGGGATATTACACGCGCTGCAAAAATTTAATTGCCACAGCAAAATTTATTTCGACAGAATTAAAAGGAACATTCCCCCACGATTATGAATCCATTCTAGGACTAAAAGGGGTTGGCCCTTACACGGCGGCGGCGATTGCTTCATTTGCTTTTAACCTGCCCTATGCAGTTGTTGATGGTAATGTAATGAGAGTGCTGTCAAGGTTCTTTGCAATTAAAATAACCATTGACAACAATGAAGGGAAACAGCTTTTCTTTGACCTGGCGAATAAATTAATTGAAAAAGAAACGCCGGGTATTTATAACCAGGCCATCATGGATTTCGGAGCCACTATCTGCAGGCCACAGTTGCCATTATGTTCCGTTTGTGCATTGTCAGCTAAATGCGAAGCATTGATGCAGGATAAAGTAAATGAGTATCCTCTGAAATCAAAAAAGTTAATTAAAAAACACCGCTGGTTTTATTATATTATGGCAGAAAACAACGGAAATTTTTTTGTAAGGAAACGCATTGAAAAAGATATATGGCAAAACCTACACGAGTTTATTTTAATTGAAAGTGATAAACAACTTTCTGTTGAAGAAATATATGCTTCACCTGCATTCAAAAAGCTTGCTGGTAAGCACACAGAACTGATGCATATTTCCAACACATACAAACAGCAATTAACCCACCAAACAATTCATGGCTTTTTTGTGCATATTAAAACAAACTCGGCTTTCGCAGAGGGTTATAGGATTGAACAAAAACAGGCTTTATTATTGTTACCGTTTCCAAGATTTATATCCGGGTATTTTGAAGAAAGAAGAGATTTTTTTAAAGCAAAGGTTTAAATTTATCTATCCGGGCTAAATTATAAAAATTGTATCTTTAAATTTGTGTAGAGCAGGAAGGAAGCAGATCAAAAGCACAATGAAATTTTATGAGAGGCGTAAACAGAGTAATGCTTATTGGTAACCTGGGAAAAGATCCGGATATGCAATTCCTTGAAGGTAATATTGGAGTGGCGAAATTTTCATTGGCTACAACAGAAACTTATAAGGACAGGACTGGGAAATTAATATCACAGACGGAGTGGCACACCGTAGTGCTCTGGCGTGGCCTTGCTGACCTTGCACAAAAATATTTGCATCGCGGAAGCCTGGTATATATAGAAGGTCGTTTAAAAACACGCAGCTGGGAAGATAAAGAAGGCAACAAAAAATTTGCAACCGAAATAGTAGGAGATAACCTGATCATGCTTGATAAAAGAAGCGATGGCTCGCATGCCGATCATGGCATCCATCCAGGCGAAACTCCCGGAATATCGGACGAATTGCCAACTGACGAAAATGGTGAAGAAAGATTGCCATTTTAAATTTGATATTTACGGATACATTTCCCGTAAATAATTTTTTATTTAAATACTTTGCCTTGGACACACACTCGGTTTTTCTGAGCGTAATCGATTTCCCGCTTACTTTACTGGCAATCACCCCTGCCGCTAATATCATACTCATTTTTGTTATCCTGATACTGCTTGTGCTTTCCTTTTTTGTAGCTGGCAGCGAAGTAGCTTATTTTTCCCTCACATCAAAGGATATAAATATTTTAAAGACCAGGCGGCAACCCTCATTCAGGAGAATTGTAAACCTGCTGGAACAACCCAAAATTTTGCTGGCTTCCATGCTCATCACCAATAGCTTCGTAAATATTGGCATCATACTCATCTCCAATCTGCTAATCAACGATTGGGTTGCTGCATATCATTTCCCCTTTTATGTTAGTTTCCTGATCAAAGTTGTATCTGTTACGATATTGCTTGTGTTGTTTGCCGAAGTGCTCCCGAAAGTTTGGGCCACCCATCATAAGATATGGTTTGCGGCCACCGCTTCATTGATCATAGAAATATTCAACAGCGTTTTTTACAGGCTGAGTAAAAGACTGGTAAGATTCAGCGATAATATTGAAAAGAAAGTATCTCCCGTAGGTGCTTCGTCGATGGACCAGCGCAACCTCGATTATGCGATCGATCTTCTACCAGAAGATGAAGCATCGGTCGAGGAAAAGCAAATTTTAAAAGGCATTCGGAAATTTGGCGATACAACCGTGAAGCAAGTTATGCGCACAAGGCTCGACGTTAGTGGCATTTCAACTGCAAGTTCTTTTACTGCTGTTATGAAACAGGTTGAAGAAGTTCATTACTCCAGGATACCTGTTTATAAAAATAACCTTGATGAAATTGCGGGCATGTTGCACACAAAAGATCTCCTTCCTTATCTAAATGGGGCAGCTGATTTTGACTGGCATGCATTGATGCGGGTTCCTTATTTTGTACACGAACAAAAACTGATCGAAGATCTGTTACAGGAATTCCGGGCAAAGCGAATACATTTTGCAATTGTGGTAGATGAATTTGGGGGCACATCCGGTATCGTGACGCTGGAGGATATAATGGAAGAGATCATCGGCGATATTAAGGATGAGTTCGATGATGAAGAAAGCGGTAATAAAAAGATAGATAATTTCAATTATATATTTGAAGGAAGAACGATGATCAATGATGTTTGTAAAGCGATGAATATCTCTGTTGATACCTTTGATGTCGTTAGAGGAGAAAGTGATTCGCTTGCGGGCCTCGTACTTGAAATTGCGGGGGAATTTCCACAGGTTAATGAAACGCTGGTCAGTGGCGACTTCACATTCATACCACTCGAAATAAATAAAAACAGGATAGACAAAGTAAAAGTCATTATTCAACAGGGAAAAACTGAAAGGCTGGCATGATTAAAAATAAGCGAAGGGCAGTTCTGAAAAATCCTCTCATCATTTCGGTGGGAATGGAAATAGGGCAAGGCTGTATGCGAAGGGTTCTTGCTTCAAAGATGACTTTAATGATGGCAATAACCCTGTGCAGTTGTATTTTATTTGCTGCATGTAATTCAACATATACCTCAAAAAAGAAAGGTTATTTTAATCTGGAATTACCCGAACACAAATATGTGTCTTTCGACAAACCCGACTTCCCTTATAGCTTTGATTACCCTGGTTATGCATCCATCATCAAGGACAGTACATATTTCGATAGCAGTCCCGAGAATCCTTACTGGATAAACATTGACTTTCCCACGATGAATGCCCGTATTTTCCTGAGCTATAAAATCATTGGTGGCATTGCTACATACAAGATCAAACAGGCTGATGGCAGTTATAAAGATTCAACGTCTATCAATCAATTTGATAAAATGGTAAATGATGCCTTTAATCTTACCAATAAAAATGAAGCCGTGGCCACTTCAATTAAAGACAGCGTATTTCATACCGAAAATGGTATCACCGGAGTCTATTTCAGGGTAGGTGGCAATGCAGCAACTGCAAGGCAATTCTTTGTAAGCGATACCAGCCGCCATTTTTTAAGAGGCGCTTTGTATTTTGATGCTACACCCAATGCAGATTCTTTAAAACCTGTGCTTGATTTTTTACAGGTTGACATGGATCAGCTGATCAAAAGTTTTCGCTGGAAGAATAATAAATAAATCATATCCTCATCTTCCATTGGCTTATATAACCGCTTCCTAAAACTTCCTCACCGTTTATTTGTATTTTTGCCGCCATGATAGCAATTGGAAATGTATTGGTGAGTGACCAGGTCGTTAAAGAACAATTCGTTTGCGACCTTAATATTTGCAAAGGTGCATGCTGTGTGGATGGGGATGCCGGCGCACCTTTAAATAAAAATGAACTTAAAAATATAGATGAGGTTTTTGAAAAAGTACTTCCATATTTAAACGAAGAAAGCAAAGCAGAATTGAATAAACAGGGAAGGTATGTGTATGACAAAGAATTTGGATGGGTGACACCAACCATTAAAAGCAAAGTATGTGTATATGGCATTGTTGATAAAAATAATATTGTGAAATGTGGGATTGAACAGGCTTATATTGATGGAAAAGTAAAGTGGAAAAAGCCAATCAGCTGTCATTTGTTCCCGGTTATTGTTACCAAAAGTAAAGACGGCGTTACTGAATTTGCCAACTATGAACCAAGAGAAGATAATTGCAAAGCAGCCTGTGCACTTGGGAAAAAATTAAAAGTGCCCGTTTACCAGTTTTTGAAAGAACCCCTGGTAAGAAAGTTTGGCCAGCAATTTTATGATGCTCTCGACGCAACAGCCACCCACTTAAAAAAATAACAGCGATTGTTGTTTCCTAAAAAATATTCCATGCAGAAAAAATCAGGTTTCTTATTCCTTATTTCCTATTCCTTATTTCTTATTTCGTTTTCTTCCTGCTCGGTAAACAAGGCGAAGATCAACAACGATCTTAAAAAATATTTTGACAGCAAAAATGTGGAAGGTTGCTTCACGATGCTTAACAATACCGATGGCCAAATCATTGTTTACAATATGGCGTTGGATACAACCAGGCAGTTGCCTGCTTCCACATTTAAAATTGTAAACTCATTAATAGGGCTTCAAACCGGCGCCATTACTACAGAAGACATGGTCATAAAATGGGATAGCGTTGTTAGGCCAAGGCAGGAATGGAACAAAGACATGAATATGAAGGAAGCGTTTAAAGTAAGCTGTGTTCCTTATTACCAGGAAGTGGCAAGACGCATTGGAAAGGATACGATGAAAAAATGGATAGACAGTCTTTCTTATGGGAATAGAAATACCAGTGGCCCGGTGGATTCTTTCTGGCTCAATAATAAATTAAAAATCTCTCCTGATGAACAGCTTGGCCTGCTGAAAAGATTGTATTTCGACCAGTTGCCTTTTCGCAAATCAGCCCAGGAGGCGGTACGTAATGTGATGTTGCAGGAAGATAATACCGATTATAAATTGAGTTATAAAACGGGATGGGGATTTGATGAATCCAATAATTCCATCGGTTGGCTTGTAGGTTGGGTAGAAGAAAACAGGCATGTTTATTTTTTTGTAACGCTCGTGAAGTCACCGGATAAAAATATAGATATGAAGACTGTGAGGCTCGATATCACCAAAGGAATTCTTAAAGAACTGGGTTTCCTGGAAGGAAAAAAATAGGAATATCATACAGAAAGAAGCCAGAAGCAGGAGACGCCTCCTTTACGCAGATCATTGAGAGAATATAGTTCGAGCTTTCCCTTTATTTTAACAATGGCTCGTGTATTATTCATTAATTTCACTGTTGCCTATGCCCCATTTTCAATACATACAATTCTTATTGGTTCTGCTTATCATCCCTCTGCTGGTAGTTATATTTATCTTTGCGGTTGCCAGGAAAAAATCGATCAGGAAAAAAATTGGCGATCCTTTGTTAGTTAAACAATTAACAGCTGGTTACAACTCTACAGCTTTCTTTGCAAAATTCTCATTGATTATCCTGGCTTTCGGGTTGTTAGTGGTTGTATTAGCGAACTTACGCACTGCAGCCAGTGAACAAAAGATCAGCCGTGATGGCATTGATGTGATGATCGCTCTTGACGTTAGTAAAAGCATGCTAGCCCAGGATATCAAACCAACAAGGCTCGAGAGGGCCAAACAGGTATTGAGCAGGTTGGTTGATAAATTAGATAATGACAGGATTGGAATTGTTGTATTTGCCGGAAGGTCGTATTTGCAAATGCCTTTAACTGGTGATCATGCTGCCGCGAAAATGTATCTGTCGGCTGCAACGATAGAATCAGTACCTACGCAAGGGACCGTAATTGCGGATGCATTGAGGACCTGCAATTCATCTTTTAATGCCAAAGAAAAAAAATACAAAGCAGTTGTGCTTATCAGTGATGGAGAAGACCATGATGCGAAAGCTGTAAAAACAGCAGAAGCAATGGCTGCATCGGGCATCGTTATTTATACCATTGGCATTGGTTCAGCACAGGGAGCGCCATTGATAGATGAAACTACAAACGAAGTTAAACTCGATAATGAAGGTAATACCGTTATATCAAAATTAAATGAAGCCGAATTAAAAATGATCGCACAAAAAGGAAACGGGCAATACCTTTTTTTTAATAATACTGAAGCCGTCGTGTCAAGTATTTCATCACAGTTGGGAAGCATGGATCAGCGAACGATAACTGATGATTCATTGATAAATTACGAAAGCTATTTTCAATACTTTCTCGCCGCAGCATTTTTACTGCTGTTGGTTGAGTTGTTTATCTCCGAAAGAAAAAAAGTGAATAAGACCTATGCAAAGTTGAAACCTGTGCTTTCAATTTCGCTCATTTTTATTAGTACGATAAGCATTGCACAGCAAAATGAAAAAGCCCTCATTAAAAAAGGGAATGAAGCCTACAGGAAAAAGGATTATGTAAAAGCTGGTAATGAATACACGAATGCACTGGCAAAAAACCCGTTAAATCCCATAGCGCAATTTAATCTTGGCAATGCGTTGTATAAAACAGATAAAAAAGAAGAGGCCATCCAGGCATATGAAAAGGCAGTAAAAAAACTTGATCTCCCGGTTGAAAAAGCAAATGCGTATTATAATAAAGGAGTGGTCTTGCAAAATGATAAACAATTAGCTGCTTGTATTGAGGCATATAAAGCTGCTCTGAAGCTTGCACCCGATAATGAGGATGCAAGGCAAAATTTGCAGAAGGCATTGCAGCAGCAAAAACAACAACAACAAAAACAGCAAACAAAGAAGCAGGAGCAGCAACAAAAGCAACAGCAAAAACAGGAACCCAAACCACAACCTTCGAAACTAACCAAAGAAGATGCTGAAAATAAATTAAAAGCACTTAGCCAGCAGGAGAAAAACTTACAGGATAAGTTGCATAAGGTTAATGCTGTATCTGTAAATAAGCCTGAAAAAGATTGGTAAGAATGAGTTTTTGTTTATCAATCCCTACACATCGATCCCCATTGCAACTTCATAAATTGTTACCTTTACGTTCACAAATTTTCTTATGCAGCTGTATTGCGAATCTCTTGTAGAGTATAAGCGTCTTAAAACACGGGAAGTAAAAGTGGGTAACCTTTTGATGGGGGCCGATCACCCTATTCGTGTGCAAACGATGACTACCACCGATACAATGGATACGATGGCAACAGTGGAACAATCCATCCGCTGTATCCAGGCTGGAGCAGAATTGATTCGTATCACAGCCCCGTCAAAAACAGAGGCCGAAAATTTACAAAATATTAAAAACGAGTTGCGTAAAAGAGGTTACGATACTCCCCTTGTTGCGGATATACATTTTACCCCCAACGCAGCCGAAATTGCTGCAAGGATCGTTGAGAAAGTGAGGGTAAACCCAGGCAACTATGTGGATAAGAAGAAATTTGAACAGCTTGAATACACAGATGAAGAATATGCGGAGGAGATCGAAAGGATTCGCGAAAGGTTCACTCCACTCATAAGGATATGCAAAGAACATGGTACCGCCATGCGCATTGGCACAAATCATGGTAGCCTGAGTGACCGGATCATGAGCCGTTATGGTGATACTGCAAATGGAATGGTAGAAAGCGCAATGGAATTTTTGCGTATTGCAAGAACTGAAGATTATCACAATATCATGCTGAGCATGAAAAGCAGTAATCCACAGGTGATGGTGCAGGCATATCGCTTACTCATTAATCATATGATGAATGAGTTTGGCGAATGTTATCCATTACACTTAGGCGTAACCGAAGCAGGAGATGGTGAAGATGGAAGAATAAAATCTGCAGTAGGCATTGGAACTTTATTGGAAGATGGAATAGGCGATACTATCAGGGTTTCGTTAACTGAGGATCCTGAATTGGAGATCCCCGTTTGTAAGGACCTGGTAAAACGTTATACAGGGCAGCAGCCACCCTCTACCAACAATGTAGTGCCATTCGATAAACTACCTTATTCTCCATTTGAATATAAAAGAAGGGAAAGTTTTGAAGTAAGTAATATCGGAGGCAGGCATGTTCCTGTTGTGGTTGCTGATTTCAGTAAGATCCAGAAAATTACTCCATTTGATCTGCAGCAAATCGGTTATACCTATGATGTTTCCACCGATAAATGGACTATCGGTGATGCAGCAGCAGATTATATTTTTTGCAAAGATGCTTTGAGTTTTGAACTTCCGGGAACTTTGAAGGTTATTTTATATCATCAGCCCTGGATGGCAGTTGCTGATAAGGATAAGTACATCCCTATTTTGGATGCCGGGCAATATCTCGATGATGGGTTGGTAAAATCATCATTCTTAAATTTTGTAATGATCGATTGTTACTCTCATGGATATCCGCAGCAAAGCATGGAGCCAATATTTGCAAAATTAAAAATTGATAAATCGGCGGTGATCTGTTTGAGTTCGACCAATACAAACAGTATGCAAAGCATTCGCAGGATGTTTGTTGAGTTAATAACGCACAGTGTAAACAACCCTGTGATCATCATTTGTGACAGCAATCATCCATCTATGGATGAAAGCCTTATTCATTATGCTGTTGAGGCCGGGGCCTTGTTAATCGACGGGTTTACGGATGGAGTTTGCTTTGGTCATCATTTTGGAAACAACACGATTGCGCCGGAAATAAAATTATTAAACAGTATGGCGTTTGGTATTCTGCAGGCAACACGTACAAGAATTTCAAAAACAGAATATATTAGCTGCCCAAGTTGCGGCAGAACATTATTTGATCTCCAGGAAACAACGGCTAAGATCCGTGCAGTAACCAATCATTTAAAAGGTGTGAAGATTGCTATTATGGGATGCATCGTAAATGGCCCCGGGGAAATGGCCGATGCTGATTTTGGATATGTTGGAAGTGGGGTCGGAAAAATTACTTTATATCGGGGCAAAGAAGTTGTAAAAAGAAATGTAAACAGCGAAGTAGCAGTAGATGAACTGGTGAGTTTATTAAAAGAAAGTGACGCGTGGGTTGACGCTCAATAAAGCAGTGCATCACACTTCAGGAATTTTACAAAATTAGGAAGAAGAGAATTGATAGTTCTGCAATTTGGTTGGATTTGGAACAATTTGTTACTGATGTGAGTTAAGAACAGGCAGGAATTTAGAAAACAAGCTATTAAAGAATTTATGCAAACAGACTTTTTGGTTATTGGTTCAGGGATAGCAGGGCTCACCTATGCTTTAAAAGTTGCCGAAGCCCGGCCCGATAAAAAAATTACCATCCTAACTAAAACATTAAGTGATGAAACCAATACAAAATATGCACAGGGTGGCATAGCGGGAGTTATGGATTTTAGCCAGGATAGTTTTTCAAAACATATAGAAGATACACTGATCTCCGGTGACGGCTTGTGCAACAAAGATATTGTGGAGATTGTCGTAAAAGAAGGCGTACAACGCATAGAAGAAATTATGAGCTGGGGCGCCCGGTTTGACAAGGAACCCCAAGGGGATTTTAAACTTGGTAAAGAAGGCGGCCATAGCGAAAACCGCATCCTGCATTACCAGGATGTAACGGGAAGGGAAATGGAAAGAGCATTGCTGGAAGCAATTAAAAAATGCAACAACATCACACTCATTAATCATTGTTTTGTACTTGATATTATTACACAACATCATCTTGGGTACCTGGTTACAAAATCCACCCCGGATATTGAATGTTATGGTGTGTACGTTTTGAACTTTACCACTAAAAAAATTGAAAAGATTGTTGCGAAGATCACGTTGCTTGCAGCTGGTGGTAACGGGCAGGTATATCGCAGCACTACAAATCCGGCTATTGCAACTGGTGACGGGGTGGCAATGGTGTACAGGGCAAAAGGCAGAATAGAA
>JBDSBG010000027.1:0-7270 GCA_039921685.1 Ferruginibacter sp. | reverse complement strand
CTTCAAAATAAGGAATGTATTAAGTTCACAAACATCAATTGCGTCCATTTAAAAAGATGGCTACAATGGCCCCTAAATAATTTATATTTGATTTGCTAACGGAAGTTTTTAGACAGACTGACGTTAGCAGTAAGCTTAATTGACACAACCTAATATGGCAAGTTTTTTTCACCGACTATATAAATACAAGCAGTCTGACCAAAGGCACCAAAAAGAAAATTTCTTGACAGAGATTTTGGCTCATTGCTTAATGACAGACAAAATATTTCAAGGCAGGTTTCTTTCTTTAATAAATTATACTGACGAAGTAAAATCATTTGAATGCCAGACACAAACCACAGAGGAAGAATTTGGCAAACCAGATGTTTTTATAAATATAAATGACAACACTTCTGTAGTTATTGAATGTAAGGTTGATACAACTCAACAAGCAACACAATTAAAGCGCTATTCTGACATTTTACTAAACTACTCTTCAAAGAATAAACATTTAATCTTTTTGACAAAATACTTTGAGGAAACAGAAACCTTCCCCAGTTCAATTTCTTTTTCTCATATTCGTTGGCACCAAATTTTTGACATCCTAAGTGAAAGTTCAAATGAAATCGCTAAAGAACTTTATAACTATTTAATTGAAGAGAGAATGAGCACAAAAATTTCATTTAATAAGATTGAACTCAATGCTATCAAAAATTTTCAAGAGACACTTGCAAAAATGAGTGAGTTTTTGGTGAGGACGAAGGACATTCTTTGTAAACACACAGACTCAAAAATTCGTTTTTTAAAGCAAGTTGAAAATGGCAACTATGGAATTTTAACTGATTTTCATAAAGGAAAACTTTGGCTTGGGTTCTATCAATATGAACATAACAATGAGATGCAAATTAGTATCTCAATAGAAGACGTTCCTTTAGAAAATTCAAACTTTAAGGAAATGGATGAAACCCTTAAATTATTGAATTGGGATTTTTATGACAACGACAATGAAGACAAGAGGACTTGGTTTAACAACAAAGACTTATCAACTTTTTTTGAAAATGAAAAATTTGACACAAATAAAGCACAAGGGTTTTTGGAAATGGAAATTGACAAAATTAAGGAGTGGTTATAAAGCCTACTGCCAATAACTAAGCTTTTGTTTTGCCCAACGGGCAAGAAATGACAGCTATGTTGAACGGAACCCATATCGGTATGAAAATGAGGGCTGACAAAGTGCTTGTCTTATATATATTGAGTTGTCATTTTCAAAAATAAGGTAGATCTAATACTGTAAAGGGTTTTGGAGGATTGATGTGAAGATAAGCAAAGTAGGAAAAGTTGTCAAGAGGACTGGCGTTGGCTACCCCGATAGGGGTTTACTTCAACATTGCATTAACGCAAGCGGGGCATCACGATTAAACTTCAACATTTTCGCGTCATCAACTTTGGTTACGGGTTGGACTTTTTCTAAGTGGTTTTGTGTAGCTTCATGTTACAATTACTATTCAGCATTTGCAACCGAGCGAGAGAACTGCAACACCCCTGACGTAAATGCATCTACGTTACCAACAAGACTAACTCTAAATCACGTTCTTGAACTGGTAGTCCTTTTTTTAAAGCTATTAGTTTCAACTAAAGAAATAAACATACAAATTATTAACAATATATGGAAACGAAAAAAATATTTACATGCTTTATTTCTTCACCTGGCGACTGTGAGGTGGAAAGAGAAATTTGTCAGGGCATTATTGATAAAATAAATAGTGGCCTAGCAAAACATCTCGGTATCAATTTTCAATCTTTTATGTGGGAATATGATGTCTTGCCAGATATGGGGCAAAATGGTCAAGAAATTATTGACGAATATATCAGAAAATCAAATTATGATATTTTTCTGGGAATAATGAAAAATCGCTTTGGGCATCCTACAAAAAAGGCTGGCAGTGGTACTGAACACGAATTTAATGATGCAATAGAGCGGAAGGAGAAGTCGATAAATTCAATGCCAAAAATCTTGTTCTTTTTCGGCAAGGAAAATGTTGATTTAAATAATCCAAAAATTGATGACATTCTAGAACAGCATAAGAAAGTTAAAGAATTTAAGTCACGAATAAGCGATAATGGCATTTATATCGATTTTCAGTCAACTGAAGTATTTGAAAAAACGTTAGAGGAAAAACTTAATTTATTTATCACTGAATTTTCGCCTTTAAGTAATCCAAATGAGAAGATTAAAGAAGTTGATGTTGTATTAAAGCGACTTGAAGAAGACCTAAATGAATCACTTAAAACTTATAATGAGAAAAGTCCAATTTGGATTGAGCCGATCATTAGTTCTAAACGGGAGGTACCAACTAATCCCACAAAAAATGAGGATAATAGAATTGAATTACAATCTTTTATCGAGAACCCTGGTAACGTCATAATTAAAGCACCCGCAGAATTTGGGCTTACTTCCTTAGCACAATATTTGAAATTAAATGCTTGGAAAGCGGGGAAAACATTTATATATATAGATTCTAAAAAAACTAAGAAACATAAGGTAGTAAAAGATATTCTTAATGAAGCTCGAAATTATTACTTTAAAGAAGTTCAAAATATCGACAGTATAATACTAGATTCTGTTTGTTTTGAAGAACACGGCATCATGCAAATGATAAAAAACGTATGCGATGAATATAAAGACATTCCATTACTCCTTCTCAATACTCTCGACAACAATTTCTTTCTTAAGTCTGATGAAGATGATAAGGTTGAAATAAAAAGGGAATTTACTTCATTTTATCTATTGCCTTTACCACAAACTGAGGTGAGAAAAATTGTTACTTCATATGCGAAATCGAAATCATTTACTGAAGATAATGAAACTACTCTAACTAAGGTTACTAAAGATTTAATGACCTTGAACATGCATAGAACAGTGAAAAACTGTATTTCGATTTTAAGAGCAAGTTCCAAAATGGTCGATGATTATAGTCCTGTTAACAGAACAAAATTATTAGAAACAATTTTAAATGGAATTTTTCACGAGTACGAATTACCAACATACCATGATGAAAAACCAGATGTAAAAGACTGCAGTTTTGTCTTGGGATTTCTATGTGAGTTGTTAGTTTTAAAAGGCGATTTTGAATTTAGTGACAAATACTTTAGAGAAGAGTTAACCAAGTTTTGTGATGACAATTATATTACACTAGATTTAAATTATGTTTTGAATGCTTTAAAGGATAATTCAATAATTGGCACTATAGGTTCAAATACCAACTATTTTAGAAACTCTTATTGGGTTTTTTATTTCATTGCTCAACGAATGAATATGAACTTAAAATTTCGTGAAAAAATATACAGGGACAAAAAGTATATCGATTATCCTGAGATAATTGAGTTTTATACAGGAATAGATAGAAATAAAGAAGATGCCCTCATAATATTAAGTAAAGACTTAGAAGATACTTTACAACTAGTTAGAGCCAAAGTAAATATACCAAATGACTTAAACCCGTTCAAAGCAATTCAATGGAATCCCGATATTCCTACATTGGAGAAAGAAGAAGCAAAAATTGGAGAAAATGTCATTTCTTCGGGATTACCCGATGAAGTAAAAGACAAATACGAAGACAAAAATTATAATCAGATTAAGCCTTACAATCAGGTCATTAATTCTGTCATGAGGGATTATTCTTTTTTAGTTTTAATACGTCAAGTTTCGGCTGCTTCGAGGGCATTGCGAAATAGCGACTTCGTAACAGATACAAATATCAAGAAGGAATTATTAAATAAAATTACTCAGGGATGGAACGAGGTTAGCAAGCTGTTAATTGTACTGTCTCCCTTACTTGCTGACAAGGGCAATGTAGCATTTGAGGGGGCTACATTTGAACTTGAAGAAGAAGATTTTAAGATAAGTGATCCGGTTGAAAAACGAATGGCTGTCTTATTGGCTGTTCCAACGAATGTGGTAAAGATTTTCAAAGATGACATATATTCCATTAAAATAGGATCACTCTTAATTGCTAAAGCTCAAAACGAACCCAATAGTTTAATTAAGCATGAACTTATGTTAATGATAATCGCAGAACGACCTAAAAAATGGCGTGAAGTAATTGATAATTATATAATTGGTTTAGATAAAAATTCTTTTTTTCTTTCGGACACATTATCATTACTAAACTTTAATATTGATTTCAAAGCGACCGAATTAGAAGATGTCCAGATTTTAAAGATGTTAGCAAAAAAGTGTAGGGCAAAGCACATTTTTAAAAATAATAATCCTGATATAGGGTTAATTAATCGCCTTGATAAATTAGAGAAGGGTTCTAAGTATTAATGTATTACTAGTTCTGTAATAGAACTGAAAACACTGTTTTGACCAGATGAAGAGTTTAATGAAAATAGCCACCAATATTGGGACAAGGGTTCAAAGAAATTTAAGCTTTAATTCTTATCAAGATGGCCCCACCGCCTTGACTTATGCCTCAGGAACCGAAATGCCGGAGTGAAATGTATACATCGGTTAAGTAGCACAGCAAAAATTGGATTATATTCATGGGACTGTGGTAAAAAGTAAATGGAGTTTGATAAAATGTTGTTATCAGTTTTTCATGTTGCATCATCTATTATGAAACCCTGGTGATCATATAGTTTTCCGAAAATCTTTATAAAGTGATTGAGGTTTTATGATAATTGTAGCATTTCGGTTCCTTAGGCACAAACCGAGGCATTGAAGCTGAAAATACAATAATTGAGTTTGTGAACAAAAATTATGGACAATTATTATAAAATTATTGGAGTTAAAAATTTTACTTCGATTGATGAGATAAAGATTGCATATAGAAAATTGTCAAAGAAGTTCCATCCAGATGTAAATCATGGCGATGAATTTTTTGAAGAAAAATTTAAAGAACTTCAGTTTGTTTATGAGACTTTATCTGACCCAAATCGAAGAAGTATTTATGACGCAAATCTTAAAGAGTTTTATACTCTAATCCAAATGCTAAAACTTCAACTTACGAACAGAAAAATTATATTAGCGAGACAAAAAGTGATCAAGCCAATAATAAGATGTAAGCGTTTTTAAAGATTTCTGTGACTATTTATGAGTACGTCAAATAAAACTTCAGCCAACAAAAGTCCCACCGCCTCCGTTCCCACGAAACATTCGGACAAAACGACAGTTTTAAGCTTTCGGGCGTACAGTTGGTCAATTCCACAACTGCAGCAATACCCCTACGTCGTTGGCTGCAATGGCACATGAAACAACGTTCAAATAAATAGCATATGACAACGATATATTTTCAAAAAGCTGAATTCAGTAAGAAATTCTATTCGATATTTTTCTTTGCAATACTCCTAGTCCCATTGCATGTTTTCCCTCAGTTGCCGATTTGTGACAGGAATATTACCTATTGTATATCCGGAGGGCCAACAACTCTCTATAAATTTGACGTTACACAACCTTATATAAGTAACATAAATCCGGAAATCGTCAACATCCCTCTGCCAGCATATTCCTTTAGCCTTGCTATTGAAAGAAATTTATTTAGTAATAATCCTCCTGTCACTTATTATATAAGTGTAGTTGATCTCACCTCTGGCCTGCTTTACTATCATTATTTTGATGGATCAACATGGGTTAATACCCATCATCGTAATCTCGATGGCGGTGCCAATCTTGCAATGGGTAATAGGTATATATTCAGCTACAATCCCGGCACAAATAATATATCGAGATATGATGGCACCGGAAACGCTGCTCCAATTCTTCATCTCTTCCCAATACCTGCGGCCGTAGCAGCAGATTGCCATGATAATTTTTATATCATAAATAGTAATAAGCTCCAAAAATATGATTCAACAGGAAATTTGATATCGATTTACAATTTGATTAATCAGCCTGTTACCCCAGGTAGTGTAGGCGGAATGGCAATAATAGGAAACGATCTTTACTGTAGTGGGAATGGCTTTTTTTATCACGGAATAATTAATAATAATGACATTACGTTTCCGCAAGGCTCTATCCCTTTCTTACCTTCGATAGGCGATTTAGGCATGTGCGCTGGCGGGATTACCCAATCAGTTCCGGTTTATGATACTGTCTGTGATAATCAATTGCCGTACTTGTGGAATGGGCAGTCATACAGTAATAGCGGGATCTACAATATCTCTTTTTCCAGTGTTGAAGGCTGCGATTCCCTTGTGACACTCAACCTTACAGTGAAACCATCACCTGATGTAAATCTTGGATCAGATACAACTTTATGTCTGGACAAACCTTTTATCTTAGATGCTGCAACTCAGGATGGAAGTTATCTTTGGCAGGACGGTTCAACTAACCCTATCTTCAAAGTGACAAACCCAGGTTACTATTGGGTCAACTTGTCCGTTGGAGACTGCATTGCTTCTGATACAATTAAAGTAGAAATGATGGATTGCAATTGTTCTTATTCTATACCAAATGCCATTACACCGAATGGAGATGAAATAAATGATTCCTGGGTTATTTCAAGACAAGGTAATTGCAAAATCATAAATGTTTTTGTATACAACAGATATGGTAGCCTTGTTTATCAGAAAAATGATTATCAAAATGATTGGAAAGGAACATACAAAGGACTCTCAGTACCCGACGGAACTTATTATTACATTGTAACTACATTGACGAACTATAGCAGGACAAGAACTTTCAAAGGAAACCTTACCGTATTAAGATGAAATTTATTAAAATCATTTTCTAAAGCCACATGCAGCCAACAAGGAAAACCCCCATCTGGCGCAAGTGTTCCGAAGGATCACTCGTGTCTTTTTAAGTCTGCCGGTCTGCGACCGTATTATGACAAAATATTTTTTCGTTGAACTAAACCTTCATTAGTAGTAAACCTGCCAACCTGCTTTCCTGGCTTCATAACTCAGTATAACAACAGCATACCAATAAGGTAGAAAACCTTAACTTTAATGGTCAAAAATTTATTGCTAATAACAAACGATCAATTGAAAACTTCCTTTTTATCATTCGTATTTATCTTTTGTATATCATTTTCCCAGGCACAGATCATACATACAGTTGTGGGTGGCAATAAATTTGGCGATGGCGGCAATGCAGTGAATGCCCTGGCACCCTTTCCAAGAGGGCTGACAACTGACTCCTCAGGCAATATCTACTTTTACTGTAGATTCTGTTTCATGTTGACCCACCATTCTGTTTCATGTTGACCCACCGTTCTGGGATGTTGACCCACCTGATTTTTTAGGTTGGTTATTTTAGCCTCCTGAAAATTATTCTGGGATGTTGACC
>JBDSBG010000026.1:0-46892 GCA_039921685.1 Ferruginibacter sp. | reverse complement strand
CCATAGCGGCTTTAAAATATTTTAATCCTATCCAAAGAGTGGTAATTCCGGGATGCCTTTTACTTTCATATCCTTTCCATCCCCCTAATCTTGCTATCACCCATACGTACCGCTTCAGATCTTTACTTTTATATGGATTTTTTTGTTTTTCAGTTTTCCCTTCCAGCTTTGTTATTTGATATTCTAATAGAACCTGTTCATCTTTTGAGAAGCATGTATCAGCATCGATAACCGTTTCTGGTTCTGCATAGGCAAGTCTCATTAAGAAGAGTTTTATAATAACTTCCATTATCATCAAACACATTTTCCTTACTGATGATGCATATTCCAGTTCGGAGGCTTCTATGTTGTATCCCTCTTTTTTTAATATTTTAAACACTTCCTCAATTGTCCAACGCCAACTGTACCATTCAATGCATGCCTTTGCTACTTCAACATTTTCTACTGGTATGGTTGTTAATAATCTCCAACAAATTTTATCCGCACCGTCATAACCCACTTCTTTTGCCTCTATCAGATTTAGCTTAATTAACGGGGCTACATTTTTACTGGCAGTAGCTGTTTTTTGTATCTCCACTTCTTTGTACCGGATCTGGATTTGTGCAACTCTTTTCTTTCTGTTTTTTTTAGTTTCTATCGGCAATTCATAGCTGCCTTTAATCGATTCTGAGGACAAACAGTTAAATAATTTTGTTTTATCCGTTAGTGTTCTGTTTGTTCTTGCACGTATAAGCAAATCTGTTTTTGCGTCAGGGATAACAGCGAACTGATCATAAATATCGCCTTCCCTGTCTTGTACGATCACCATACCTAATGTTACATCCTTCAATGTCGATTGTGTATTTTTTGACACCTCAATCCACCGATAGGATTCTTTTTCCTCTATTGGTAATGTATTATACTTACGATCATGCTTTGATGAAAAATCTAATGGCCTGTTCCAGATTTTAATAGCTGCATAGCCGTACGGAATACCAGAACATGCATCTAATACCAGGCTGGGATGCAGTAAAAAGCCTAACCCTTTTTTGTTTTTAGCATTGGTAGTACCAATGTCATCATCCTTTTTTATTCTATTACTATGACTGCTTAAATTTATTTCTGTTGTGTCCTGAATACATACTACATATCTGTCTCTGCAGGCTGCTTTACAGTTCGAGGACAAATTCTCATTAATATCGTCTTCGTTAACCCTATCATTCTGTAAAAAACGATAAAACCCTTTTGCTGACGCTTCATCCGATGCCAAGCGACGGATAGAATGAACGCTTTTACTGAACAGGTCATTTAAAATCTTATTACCCCTATAAACCAGCCGGAGGTCTTCCAAATCTGTAAATTCTCTTTTTTGCATTTGCAAAAAAACAAATTATTCAGAAATGTGTCCACACGATAGGATAGCAATCGGGATCAAACGGCGGAAAGCAGCGCCGGTGCAGGTACGCAGCCCGCCGCCTGTGGAGGCGAAAGCAACGAATTTGAAGTACTAACCAAAGCGAGTAAAGGCTATGCGCTTATTCTACCTAATCCTACATTCAATAATCAAAACGCCCAACGTATAAACTTCGATTTTCATATTGCAAAACCATTCAAACTTTCTTAACTTTAAAATTCTTAAATTGAGACTCTATACTATTTTACTATGAGCGACACAATAACCACCGCAGCCCCGCTAACCGCTAAAGATTTCGCAACCGACCAGGAAGTTCGCTGGTGCCCCGGATGTGGCGATTATTCTATTCTTGCGCAGGTTCAAAAGATCATGCCCACACTCGGTATTCCAAGGGAAAATATCGTAATCGTTTCTGGTATTGGCTGCAGCAGCCGTTTTCCTTATTATGTAAATACCTATGGCATGCACAGCATTCATGGCCGTGCAACTGCTGTTGCAAGTGGATTAAAAGCTGCCCGGCCAGACCTGAGTGTTTGGATCGTAACCGGCGATGGCGACGGGCTTAGTATTGGCGGTAATCACACGATTCATTTGTTGAGGAGGAATTTCAATGTAAATATTCTGTTATTTAATAACCAGATCTATGGGCTAACGAAAGGGCAATATTCCCCCACGTCTGAGGAAAAGAAGATCACCAAGAGTACACCTTTTGGCAGCATCGATCACCCATTCAATCCGTTGGCACTGGCAATGGGCGCTGACGCCAGCTTCATCGCAAGAACCATGGACCGGGATCCAAAACACCTGCAGGCAATGCTGCTGCGTGCACAACTGCATAAAGGTGCTTCGTTCCTGGAAATTTACCAGAACTGTAATATTTTCAATGATGGCGCTTTTGAAATATTCACCGAAAAGAAAACAAAGGCTGATGAAGTTTTATTTTTAGAACAAGGTAAACCGCTCGTGTTTGGTGCTACTCAAAACAAAGGAATTAAACTGGATGGCTTCAAACCAGTGATTGTTGATCTTGAAGAAGGAGCAAGCACAGAAGGACTTTGGGTGCATGATGAAAGAGATTTCTATAAGGCCCAGATATTGATCCGCATGTTTGATGATCCAAATCTTGCAGGGCATTTACCAAGGCCATTTGGTGTTTTCTACGAAACTGAGAGAGCCTGTTACGAAGATGTAATGGCCATGCAGATCGAAGATGTGATTGCAACAAAAGGTAAAGGAGATTTGGATAAATTATTGAAGGGAAGAGAAACCTGGACAATTAGTTAGGCCTTCCCGCCGTGCGAAGCGTGAACTGGCTTCGTGCTAATAAAATTGTAAAAAAGAGCCTTCATTTTTTGAAAGCTCTTTTTTATTATAGAGCTTCTAAAGTTCCCCCTTCGGGGGCGGAGGGGGCCAGGTATTCCGCAATTTGCACCGCATTCGTTGCTGCACCTTTCCTCAGATTATCACTTACTATCCAGCAGTTTAATGTGTTTGGCTGTGTTTCATCTCTTCTTATCCGTCCAACAAAAGTATCGTCCTTGTCATGAGCTGTCAAGGGCATCGGGTAAAGAAATTCAGCAACATTATCCTGTACAATTAATCCCGGAGCATTTGCTAGAAGGGTTCTTACTTCATTGAGGTCAAAATCATTTTCAAATTCAATATTCACTGATTCACTGTGCCCTCCCACTGTTGGAATGCGTACACAGGTTGCCGTTACACGGATCGAATCGTCGCCCATGATCTTCTTTGTTTCATTCACCATCTTCATTTCTTCTTTGGTATAACCATTCCCGGTAAACTGGTCAATTTGTGGAATGGCGTTAAGATCTATTGGGTATTTATAGGCCATTTCCCCCAGGATGCCTTTTCTTTCATTCATCAATTGATCAACGGCTTTTACGCCAGTGCCAGTAACACTTTGATAAGTGCTTACCACTACTCTTTTTATTTTATACTTGTCATGCAGGGGTTTTAAAACAAGCACCATTTGAATGGTGGAACAGTTCGGATTGGCGATGATCTTATCTGCGGCTGTGAGAACATGTGCATTTACTTCCGGCACTACCAATTTTTTTGTTGCATCCATTCGCCATGCACTGGAGTTGTCGATCACGGTAATTCCTGCAGCGGCAAATTTTGGTGCCCATTCCAGTGATGTGCTTCCGCCAGCAGAAAAAAGAGCGAAATCCGGTTTTGCATCAATGGCATCCTGCATACCAATCACCTTATATTTCGCACCCTTAAAATCCACTTCTTTACCAATTGATCGTTCGGAGGCAACTGGAAACAGTTCCGTAACCGGGAAGTTTCTTTGAGCCAAAACTTCGAGCATTTTTGTCCCAACCAGGCCGGTAGCGCCTACAACTGCAACTTTCATCTGATATTTTCGACAAAAATAATCATTTGAAACTGAGTTCATTTGAGAATTTGAGGGTGAAAAGCGCTTTTAATGGATTTTAATCAACTCATTATCAAATCTTCAAATCACTTCGTATCTTTAAGTGACAGTAAACCGATATGAAAAAAAAATTACTTGCCAGTTTTTTATTGCTGTTCTGCAGCTTTTGCAGCTTCGCACAATTCACGGATAATTTTAGTGATGGCGATTTTACCAATAACCCTGTATGGGGTGGTGGTACTACCGACTGGATTGTAAATGGTTCTTTCCAATTGCAAAGCAACAATACTGTTGCTAACAGTACTTATTATCTCAGCACAGCAAGCACGAAAGCCACAACAGCGCAATGGGATTTTTCTGTACAAATACCTTTCAATCCTTCTTCAGCAAACTATGTGGATGTTTTTCTAACAGCATCTGCCAGCGATCTTACACAGGCGGCCACAACCGGATATTTTGTAAGGATCGGTGGTACAGATGATGAAATTTCTTTGTTTCGCAAAGACAACGGAACGATCATAAAGATCATTGATGGATCTAATGGAACATTGAACAGCAGTAGCAACGACCTCCTTATCAGCGTAATCCGTGATGGATCCAACCTTTGGCGCCTGAACCAAACGCTGAATGGCGGCCCAACTTTTACGGAAGGTTTTGTTACTGAATCTACTTATACTACTTCTGCTTTTTTTGGTGTGTTAGTAAAACAAAGTACTGCTTCTTTTTTTCAAAAGCATTTTATTGATGATATCATAGTGAGCGATTTCGTTCCAGACCTTGTTCCGCCGTTTGTGATAACGTATACGGTTACAGGTCCCAATAGCGTTGATGTTTTATTCAACGAACCCATAGACCAGGTTACCGGTGAAACCCTGGCGAATTATGTTGTAAACAATGGTATTGGTACGCCGGCAACAGCAGTAAGAGATCTTTCTAATACCTCATTGGTGCATTTGACATTTGCAGCTAATTTTCCATTGAACAGCAGTTTACAAATTACCATTAATGGCGTAAATGATCTTTCTGGAAATACAGCGGTTAACCTCACAGGTAATTTTAGCTATTCTGTTCCTCAGCAATATGATGTAGTGATCGATGAACTGATGGCAGACCCTGATCCGCAGGTCGGTCTTCCAAATCTTGAATGGCTGGAACTTAGAAATACTTCCAGTGCAGATATTAATTTATTGGGATGGACCCTTGGTAAACCAACCGGGGTTAGTGGACCAATGCCCTCTTATAATTTGAAAAAAGATAGTTTTGTAATTGTTTGTACCAGCAGTGCTGTTGCAGCGTTATCTGTGTATGGAAATGTTATTTCGGTAACCAGTTTCCCAAGCATTGGTAATACAGGTGATTTGATCTATCTCAGCTCTGCCGCTGGCACAATCATCCACTCTGTAAATTATACGGATGACTGGTACCAAAATCAATTAAAAGCTGATGGAGGTTGGACATTAGAAATGATCGACACAGATAATCCTTGTTCGGGGTCATCCAATTGGAAAGCCAGCGTGGATCCAGCAGGAGGAACGCCAGGCAGAAAGAATTCTGTAGATGGTATTAACCCCGATCAAACATCACCTAAATTAGTTCGTGCATACGCTGCCGATAATTTGAATGTTACATTGGTATTTGATGAACCTTTGGATGCAATAAAGGCAGCTAATGTTTCTAACTATAGTATCAGCGATGGTATTGGGGTCCCTGTTTCCGCAACGCCGGTGCCACCAATATTTGACAGGGTACAACTTGTTTTAAATGTACCCATGCAGGCGAATCAAATTTATACAGTAACGGCCGCGGCTACACTCACCGATTGCGCCAACAATGGCATATCAAATTTAAAAAATACGGCCAGGGTTGGTATTGCTGCCGCAACAGTTGACAGTTTTGATATTGTTATCAATGAAATATTATTTAACCCAACTTCCCAAAGCAACGACTATGTAGAAATTTATAACAGGAGCAATAAAATACTGAACTTAAAAAATGTTTCCATTGCAAATGCTTCGGGTTTTGAACATGTGAGCACAGAAGATTATTTATTTTTCCCGAGAGATTTTATGGTACTTACAGAAAGCAAGAGCCTGGTATTGAACGATTATGTTGCCAATGACCCCTATGCTTTTATTGAAGTTTCGATGCCTTCGTACAATGATGATGCTGGTGATGTTCGCATTTTAAATGAACAGGGGAATATTGTTGATAAAGTTGCCTACCTGGACGACTGGCAATTTGCATTAATAAGCAATGAAGAGGGTGTGGCCCTCGAAAGAATTGACTATGACGCTCCGTCACAAAACGCAGCTAACTGGCATAGTGCTGCAACGAGTGTTAATTACGGCACTCCAACCTACCGGAACTCACAGTACAGGATAAACGATGGCGTGCAGGGAGAAATTAAAATAGATCCGGAAGTTTTTAGTCCGGACAATGATGGCCGCGACGATTTTGCAACCATCAATTATAACTTTTCTGATCCCGGCTACGTAACCAACATAACTATTTTTGATGCAGTAGGGAGGCGGGTAAGGGATCTTGAGCGCAATGCACTCAGTGGAATAAAAGGATATTATCGCTGGGATGGCCTTGATGCAAAGAATCAAAAACTTCCGGTTGGGATCTATATTATTTATACTGAAGTATTTAATCTACAGGGCAAAACAAAAAGGTTTAAAAATACCATCGTGCTTGCCAGAAAACAATAATTCCTTATCAAAATTATCAGCCAATGCGAATTAAGTCATTGTTGGCAACCTGCCTTTTTACTTTATTTACCAGCTATACACATGCACAAACCAAAATGAATAGAACTTCTTATCATTGGCCGGCCAACGTTAAAGCTCCGGTTGCGGCAAAGAAACCAAAAGAATTGAGCGCACATGGCGATACCCGTGTTGATAATTATTATTGGATGAACGACTTTTTTAAGAAAGGTGCCGATAGCGCCAAAGCTGTTCATTTTTTGGAAGCGGAGAACAAGTATTATGATTCGATGATGGAAGGGACCAGGCTTTTCCAGGAGAAATTATACAGTGAAATGAAAGCGAGGATCAAGGAAAAAGATGAAAGCGTTCCCGTTTTTAAGAATGGGTATTTTTATTACAGCCGGCAGGTAGAAGGGAAAGATTATTATCTCTATTGCCGGAAAAAAGGAAATCTCAATGCCAGAGAAGAAATACTGCTGGATGCAAATGCAATGGCTGAAGGACAAAATTATTTTGCTGCAAGCGGATTTGCAGTAAGCATGGATAATAAAATGATGGCTTACGGGATTGATCTTGTATCGAGAAGAGAGTATAAGATTTACATTAAGAATCTTGAAACAGGCGAAATATACAAGGATATGATCCCGGATACAGATGGCGACCCCGTGTGGGCAAATGACAATAAGACAATTTTTTACACAGCTAAAAACCCCCTTACACTTTTATCTGAAAAAATAAAGAAACATGTGCTTGGTACACGTGAGGAAGATGATGTTGTGGCATACGAAGAAAAGGACCCTACTAATTTTATAGGAGTTGGAAAAACAAAGTCAGATAAATTCATACTTATTACGTCACAGGCAACGCTGTCTTCAGAAGTGAGATTTCTTGATGCTAATAAGCCTGCAGAAATATTTACTGTTTTTCAACCCAGGATCAAGGAAGTTTTGTACCAGGTTGACCATGCAGAAGACAAATTCTACATCCGGACCAATAAGGATGCAAAGAATTTTAAGATCATGACAGCAACCGAAACCAAAACCAATATTGCAGATTGGAAAGAAATGATCGCACATGATGATAAAGTGCTGATACAGGGTTTTGATCTTTTCAAAAATTACCTTGCCGTAGCTGAAAGAAGGAATGGACTAACCCAAATCCATATTGTTGATCTGAAGAGCAATACTTCGCATGATCTCTCTTTTGATGAAGCCGTTTATACAGCAAGTATTGGCGGCAATCCCGATTATAATTCTGAAACAGTTCGCTTCAACTATACTTCGTTGACAACGCCTGCATCTGTTTATGATTATAACATGCATTACAAAACGAAAAAATTAATGAAGCAACAGGAAGTGGTTGGTTCATTTGATAAAAATAATTATACAACAGAACGGCTATTTGCAACTGCAACTGATGGAACAAAAATTCCCCTGTCAGTTGTTTACAGGAATGGAGTGAAAAAAGATGGGAATGCACCATTGCTTTTATATGGATATGGTTCATATGGTGCAAGTATGGATGCTAGTTTCAGCAGTGTGAGATTGAGTTTACTCGACCGGGGTTTTATTTTCGTGATCGCACATATACGGGGCGGGCAGGAAATGGGAAGGTATTGGTATGAAGATGGAAAGATGATGAAGAAGAAAAACACATTCACCGATTTTATTGATTGCGCTGAATATTTAATTGCCAATAAATATACTTCCAAAGAACATCTTTATGCCAATGGTGGAAGTGCCGGAGGTTTATTGATGGGCGCTGTTATAAACATGCGTCCTGACCTATGGAATGGCATTGTAGCTGCCGTGCCTTATGTGGATGTTATAACTACAATGAGTGATCCTTCCATTCCATTGACTACAAACGAGTATGATGAGTGGGGCAACCCGGAAAGCAAGGAAAGCTATTTTTATATGAAATCGTATTCACCTTATGATAACGTAGAGAAGAAAAATTATCCAAACATGCT
Organism: Ferruginibacter sp.; assembly: GCA_039921685.1. Lineage (GTDB taxonomy): Bacteria > Bacteroidota > Bacteroidia > Chitinophagales > Chitinophagaceae > Ferruginibacter. The sequence goes on along the minus strand of JBDSBG010000026.1, from coordinate 38,415 downwards.
GGTTACAACAGGGCTTCATGACAGCCAGGTACAATATTTTGAACCGGCAAAATGGGTGGCGAAACTCCGTGAAATGAAAACTGATAACAATACGATTTTACTCTACACAAATATGGAAGCCGGGCATGGTGGAGCTTCAGGAAGGTTTAAAGCGTTGAAGGATAAAGCAAGGGAGTATGCATTTTTATTTGCGTTGGAAGGGATTGCAGAATAATTATATTTAGCAATGTTTAAAAACCCAATATGAAAAGCTTATCAATAAAATTATTATTAACATTAATCACTATTGGCTGTACGAAAGTTTATGCAGGCTGGTACGAGTGCTATAATTTTAACGGAAACATTAATAGGTATCCAATTTCTTTATCTATACAGGTTAGGGAGGGATATTTTGGTGGAACAAAAAAAAAGAACTTTAATATTATTGGAGTATATAAGTATAATAATCACAATAATCTAATAAGGCTTGAGGGAATAATTGATTTCAATAACAGGCAGGCTTTGTTATATGAAACAACGAATGATAAGCAAACTGCGATATTACAATTTGAATTTTCGGAAAATAATTGCAATGGAAGCTGGACAGATATTAATACAAATAAAACTTTGCCTTTACACCTTGAGTATATTTCTAAATTAGTAGATACTTTAGACACAAACGAATATTCAAACATAGAAATATTACAAGAAGCCTCTCTCAAAAACTTTTATTTTACCGGGGTGTACTCAAAATTGCCGGATGAACTTAATGCTCAAATGAATAAATTAAAAATTATTCGAAAAAAAGATAATGTCGTTTTTCAAACCATCGATTTCTCAAAAATGGATGTAAAAGTAGGGAGCTTTAGAACCGTTATTTACAACAATGTAGAAATATACGATACTGCAAAAGAAGCATTAATGGTTTGGGCTTATCTTGGTAGGTTAGGCGGACAATATATTATTTCACTTGATAAAAAAACAAATAAATTTAAACTGAATCATAAGCCCTTACTTGAAGGAGGTGATCCTCCCGATACAAATTAATATCTGTTTCATTGAAGCATTACTTCCTGATTTTGAAAAGTAGAGGTGTGCTCAACCCTATCAGCTACTTTCACCAATATTATCAATCTCCCTATCAACCTCATCTGGTATTTTATCTAATGAGGCTTTTACCAAAAGATAGCCGCCAAAACCGCACATAAGTGCGATTACAGCTAAACGTAAGAGGTCTTCCTTGTTATTAAAATCAAGCTTGAAAAACATAGATGCCAAAATAAAACCCGTAAACTCAAAACACAACCAGGTTAATATAAGCCTGAGCCTCCATGGCCATGGCTTCAATCCTTTCAACATCGCTTTCTTCCCGATTTGCCAGCAAAGAAAGATCAATAAAATCATGTCCATAGTAAACGTTTCAATTTAAACCGAATCATAAAAATGAATTGCAGGGCTGTGATTGTTGAGGCGAATTTAGTTCTTAACCCGGTGTCGACAAGCTCAGCCTGCAATATTATTTAAGGCTGTAAAATTTATTCAAAAACTTTTTCTTCTCTGGTTAGCTGGCCGGCTTTATTTATACCTTCAATAACTACCCTTATTTTTTTACAATTGTCGCTATTGAAAAAAGGTATTTTAATACGACGGAGTGTTTGATCCAGTATCAGGGTTGGGTTCCAGTATAGTGTTGCCCGGTAATCATTGGCAGGGACATTGTCTGTTAATTTTTCATAGTCAGGCGAATAAAATTCTTTGATGGATGAATAACCATTCAGTCTTACAAAATCAATGGCTTTAAAATCACTACTGCCTTCTTCACCTTTTTTAAGATAAACAGCTATCCCTCCACCTTCTCCTCCGCTTGATGAACTGAAAAATATTGGTGGAAAAACTTTGATCATTGCCACATCATTCATTGAAATATTTTGTAACTGCCCAAGTTCGGTTGCAGACTCATTTAAAAAGAAGCTAGGTTGATTTCCCCGCCATGTTGCTGTTGCAGTTGACCCGTTGACAGATATTTGCAACCCTGCAACCTTTCCCTGCAAATAATTTAATACCGTTAGTGATGAACGTGCCAATGGATCTCCTCCAACATCAAAAATAGTAGCATTGGCACCGGTAAAAAAACCTGAGGTATACTTTTCATTCAGTTTTTCCTCTGCTGTTTTTACTTTAGTTTTAAGTACAACAACATCCAGTGATTTTATTTTTTTTCCCTCTGCAAATTCTTCGAGTATAAGTTTTGTGATCTTTTTATTTTTTACAGCGATGCTTGTATCTGGAGTAACAGGTGCATACAACGAATTTAAAAATAGCGGTGATGCTGCAACGGGATTTGCAAAATTTGTTTTAATGCTAAAGCTGGAGCTGGAAGTTAACTGCTTATCCTTATCCTGGTTAAATTGATAATACAGTTTGGCAGTATCAAAGAATATCATACCCGTGGCCTCGAATTTTCCATCTGTTGAGACCGGCATTGTAAAAACGTCATTGCCTGATTTCGATCTTAAAATGCCTGATATTTCTTTGCCTCTTAATACATTTGGAGCAGGACCATAAACATTTCCAAAAATAGAAATATAATTTTCGGGCTTAAACTTCAACAAGGGCCATCTGCCTTCCAACAGGTTTTCCCACTTAAATCTCCTCCAGCCATTTGTAAGCATTACCAAATCCAATTGCTGTGCTACTGAATCTTCCTCCGACGAAAAATAATATGCAGGATTATAAACATCCCCTTTAAGATCGCTGGTCAACAATAAATGGGAATAAATATTATCCCTGGATGCAGGTGCTGTAGATAAACTCTCGTCCGTTACCGAAATGGACAGATTAGTACCGATACTACCACCAACGTCTACCTGCAATGTATTGTGTTTACGTTTATTTAAATTGAGTTCCACTGCATGCAGGTCGGTATTGAAATAATAATCATTGTGGTTGATAAAGAAAATGCGCTCTGCTACCGGCAGTTCATCTGCATTGAATACAGTTAATTGCACAATTCCTGTTCCCAGGCTATCGGTTGGAATGGCCGCAGTAACTTCTGATTTTGCGGACAGGTTTATTTTTGCGCTATATACCACCTGTTGCTGCATTTGCGCAATTACAAAAAACGAACTGAAGGCTTTTTCTGCAGCTTCGGGCCGCTTTAAGGTATAGGTTATTTTATTGTGCACATTTACTACCGACAAGCAGGCCCCCTGCTCTTTTACTGCTGGTAAGAAAGTTTCATGAACGGTTCCTTTTTTATCTTTCCAGCTTGCTTTATATGTTTCTTCCATGTTGGGCTTGAATGAGAATGTTCCCATGCCATCATGTACAGATGAAAAAGCCACTAACTTATTTCCTTTTTTATCTGTGATGTTACCACTGACAGTAACCGGCTTTCCTGATTGATCGGTTGCTTTAAAAGCTACCAATGTTTCAATCCCGTTTATAAGATCACCGCCTTCAGGAAAAAAATGTAAGGTATATGAAGCCGGTGCCGGTGTTATTTTCTTTGACAAGTTATTAATAATGCTGATCGGTTTCAGGTACAATAGTGTAGAATCAAAATTCAACATCCAGGATGTATAAGCTCTTACATACACAACTGAAGCGGCTATGCTATCTGGTAAGTCGAAGAAGGAAGCAGCGCCTGATTCGATTACAGGCATCATCTTTTTTTGCAGGACAGCACCTTTTTCATTGATCAATTCTGCATACAAGGTCTTGCTAATGTTTAATGCGAGGTTATCCGAAGTGAGATATGCTTTGAACCAAATCGTTTCGCCGGGATTGTAATAGGGGCGATCATATTGAAGATAAATCTTCTCCTGCGGATATTTTGTTCCAAGTTCATTCAGTATTGAGTCCAACCGCTGCGCAGATACAAACAAACCCGAAAGGAAAAAAATCATCAGCAGGTAAATGCTCTTGTAAAAGGTATGTTTGATCATCGAAGTATGCGGTTTGAAAAGAATCAAAATAAGTGAATGATTGCAAAAGTAAATACTAATGGAATGTGAAAGCAGAATATTACTTCGGGGGGAATCGGGAATCGGGAATAGGTGAATGGTGAATAGTGAATGGTGAATTGTGAATGGTGAAATCTTCGAAGCGTTTAATTATCCAGTATCCAGTATCCAGCATCCAGCATCCAGCATCCAGCATCCAGTATCCAGCATCCAATATCCCGTATCCCGTATCCCGCATCCCCTATCCCGCATCCCCCTCCAACTAAAAAAACCTGCAACTTTCGCTACAGGCTTTTCCTTGGGTTAATAATTATGTTACACAAGATCAATATCGAAATTTACCAACTGTACAAATTCTGACAATCGTTCATCAATATCGGCTTTTGTTATCTCTTTTAAGCGTTCCGGGCCAAATTTTTCTACACAAAAACTTGCCATTGCACTTCCCACGATAATAGCGGTCTTCATATTTTCAAAACTAATATCTTTTGTTTTTGCAAGATGGCCAATAAATCCGCCTGCAAATGTATCTCCTGCACCGGTGGGATCAAACACTTCTTCCAATGGTAAAGCGGGTGCAAAGAAGACATGGTTTTCATGGAACAGCAAGGCGCCATGTTCGCCTTTTTTGATGATCAGGAACTTCGGGCCCATCTCTAATATTTTCCGGGCTGCTTTTACCAATGAAACTTCGCCGCTTAACTGCCTTGCTTCTCCATCATTTACCAGCAATACATCTACTTTTTTTATTACTTCTAAAAGATCCTCCAATGCAACATCCATCCAAAAATTCATGGTGTCCATTACAATCAGCTTTGGTCTTGTCTTTAATTGATTGATCACACTCAATTGCAACTTTGGCATCAGGTTACCCAGCATTAAAAATTCAGCGCCCTGGTAACTCTCAGGAACAACAGGATTAAAATCTTCCAGTACATTCAGGTCAGTAACCAATGTATCACGGGTGTTCATATCAATATGATACTTGCCACTCCAGAAAAAAGATTTTTTATCAGCAACTATTTCCACACCTTCGGTTTGCACACCACGAGATCTTAATTCCTCCATTTCTTCTTTGGGAAAGTCGTAGCCAACAATAGAAATTTGTTGAATAGGTGTAACAAAATTTCCGGCTGCATAAGCAACATAGGTAGCAGAGCCGCCAATGATCTTATCAACTTTGCCGAATGGTGTTTCAATTGCATCAAAGGCCATGGTGCCAACTGTAATTACTGACATAAAAGGTTTTTATTTTAGAGTGAATTCGTTTTTGATAAATCGCATTTGTCGTGTTCTTAAAAACGCTTCGGGAAGCCCAATGTGGCATCATTCTTTTGAAAAAACATTTGTCTGCCTGAGCTTGTTGAAGGCGGATTAGAGATTTTTAAAGCGCTGCAAAAGTAGCGGAATAAATCTGTTTTTATAGCAAAGGCACAATTTGTGTTAATTTGTATTTATGCTGGTACAAATTCATCCGGAAAATCCGCAACCAAGATTGATAAAACAAATGGCTGAATGTCTTAGAGACGGCGGCGTTATCATCTATCCTACCGATACCATTTATGGTTTGGGCTGTGATATATTCCAACCAAAAGCAGTGGAAAAAATATGCAGGATCAAGAATATAGATCCGCATAAGGCGCAACTTTCTTTCATCTGCCGGGATCTGAGTAAATTAAGTGATTACACAAAAAGCATTGATACGCCATTATACCGCTTACTAAAAAGTTACCTGCCTGGCCCTTTTACTTTTATTTTGCCCGCAAGCAAGCAGGTTCCTAAAATCTTACAAAGTAAAAAATCCACCATCGGGCTGCGTATCCCAGACAATGAGGTCTGCAGGCATATCCTTGATGCACTCGAACATCCATTACTCAGTGCTTCATTGCCTGGCGAGATGGTAGAGGAATACACGGATCCAGAAATCATGTATGAAAATTTTGGAAGCCTTGTTGATTTTGTAATTGATGGTGGTAACGGCGGAATGGTTCCTTCGACGATTGTTGATTGTACAACGAGTGACTGGTATATTGTTAGGCAGGGATTGGGGGTGTTTGAAGCATAGCCGCAAGCTTTAAGCTACAAGCTGCAAGCTTTTATTCAAAGTTTGAAGTTTTTTTAAAATCGAAATTATATATAAGTAAATAACAATGAGAATTAGCTTGTGGCTTGCAGCTTAAAGCTTGCAGCAGGAAATATATCGAAACTCCTTCGATGATACTTGCATAAACCTTGCTGCTCTATCGCTAAACGATGCTCAGCAGTGCCATACCCTTTATTATTATTCCATCCATAATGGGAATACTCAACATGAAGCTTCTGCATGTATTCGTCCCTGTAAGTTTTGGCCAGGATGCTTGCTGCGGCAATGGAGGCGTAAATTCCATCTCCCTTTATTACGCAACGGTGTTTAATATCTTTATAAGGTTTAAAACGATTGCCGTCTATTAAAAGCAGTTGAGGTGTTTTATTTAATTTATCCAAAGCAAGGTGCATGGCTTTAAAAGATGCCTGCAGAATATTAATGCAATCTATTTCGTCATTGTCAACAGAGGCCACTGCAAAGGCGATCGCTTCTTTTTCTACGATTGGCCTTAATTCATCTCTTTGCTTCTCATTAAGTTGTTTGCTATCATTCAGCATGGGATGAAAGAAATCTTTCGGTAAAATAACTGCTGCTGCAAACACGGGCCCGGCGTAGCATCCGCGGCCTGCTTCATCAAGTCCGGCTTCTATTTTTGTTTTATATAAAAACGATTGCAGCATATATTTAAAATAACAATGGTAAATTTAGTTAAGGTAGTATGCCTGGAATGTTATCCTGAACTTGTCGAAGGCGACCTTAACTTCTGACACGGCTTCGGCAAGTTAGCCTTATATCTTTCAATTCAGTATAATTTAAAAAAGCAAATATCAGCCAAAACAATAATCCCTTTATTAACTTTGCAGCAATTTTATTCACATGTTTGTTGTAAAGAATTGGGTCATCGCTACATTTATACTTTCTCTTCTGGTAATCATTGCTGGTGGCGTGGTGCGTACAACACAAAGTGGTATGGGCTGTCCCGATTGGCCAAGGTGTTTTGGAAAGTGGATACCACCTACCAATGCATCTGAATTACCGGCCGATTTTGAAAAGTATTTACGCAAGCAGGACATTGATCATACTTTTAATGTATGGCATACCTGGATAGAATATATTAACCGGTTATTAGGAGCTTTGCTGGGAGTTTTCGCAATTATCCAGGTAGCAGTGTTGTTGAATAAAAGAAAAACATGGCGCACTGCATGGCAGTTGGCCGTTTCATTTTTAGTGATTGTGGTACTTACAGGTTTATTCGGGGCACTTGTAGTAAAATTTAATCTTGCTCACCTTAGTATTTCGGTGCATTTATTATTTGCAATCCTGCTGATACAGATCCAACTGGCATTATTACTGTCCGTACAATCACGGCTAAACAGTCTTGTAGTTGACGATAAGCTAAAAAAGACATTGATATTTTTTCTGATCATCATTTTTATACAAAGTATCTTAGGTACAATGGTGCGCATGTATGTTGATGATGTTTCTAAATCACTTCAATATGAACAACGGGAAACCTGGCTGGCAAACAGCCCGGTTGCATTTTTGATCCACAGATCATTTTCATGGGTTGTATTCCTGGCTGCAATTTTTATTGCATGGTATGGCAAAACAAATATGTTTATCAAAAACAAATTGTTTGCCCTGGCAGGTGTCATCATATTAAGTATGATAACTGGTGTAACTCTTTTTTATGCCGATGTACCTGCCGTTGCACAACCCATTCATTTATTCCTGGCAACACTTGCCATTACACAATGCTGCTCAATTTTATTCCAGGCAAAAAGGCAAATTACGACGTAGTAATTTCGAAATCCCTTGAAATAGGCGAAACACGACTTTTGAAATATAACTGAACGAAATCCTGCTTGCGTAAAACTCAAAGGAAGAATACCAGCAAGTTGCACTCATGCACAATGTTTATTAATTAAATAACGTTCTATAAAAATATTCATCAACCTGCTTTGCCTGTAGAATAATATGGGTAGGGAGGAACTATAACTAATTTAATCATGCATCTTGTCTTTACTGTTTTTTATAGTAATTTTAAAGAACTGCATTTATGAAGCCATTGCTTAATAACATATTCTATTCATTCCCCGTCCAGCTTTTTATTCTCCATTTTCGAAAATTCCAGATATTGCTTTTGTTCTGGTACATACTTGCAAGTACGATCAACAGTGGTTTTTTAAAAAATTTCGGTGCCGATGCGTTGTTCTTTTCACCAGAATACCTGGGGCAGGTAAATATCTGGGGCGCTTTGTTTACTGGTGTTGCATTGGGTGTTTTTATCATGAGCTGGAACGTGACCACATTTATCCTGCACACAAAAAGGTTTAAATTTTTAGCAACCACAGCCACACCGTTTTTTAAATACTGTTTAAACAATGCGATCCTTCCCCTGCTTTTCATCTTGTTTTACTTTATTAAACTTTACCGCTTCGACGATTACCGTGAATTAATGAGCACAGGGGAGATCTTTACCGAGATAGCCGGAATCACGGTGGGGTTTATTTTGTTGCTGGCTGTATCATTTGTTTATTTTTTCAGGGCAGAGAAAATGATTGTCAGGAGAATTGCACCCATCGTTGGCAATCCTGAGTTATTCAAGAAAACATTTACGGGCAAACACCATTCTGATGAATTTGGCTTGAAGATCAGTTATTATCTCACTGGACGTTTACATATTCGTAAAGTAAGAAGCGTGAATCACTATCGCCAGGATTTTATAGATGCTATTTTTAAAAGGCACCATATTGCTGCGATAGCAAGCATGCTGCTGTCTTTTTTATTTTTAGTGCTTGTTGGATTTCTGTTGGAGAACAAATATTTTGAAATGCCAGCGGCCGCAAGTGTCCTGGTATTTTTTGCAATAATGACCGCAGTGATCGGGGCGCTTACTTATTTCCTGCAAAGCTGGAGTTTGCCCGCGGCTATTTTGCTCATCTTTATGCTTAATTTTTTATTCAGTAAAGAGATCATCGATCCCCGCAATAAAGCCTATGGTTTGAATTATACCAACCGGGAAGACCGCCCTGCCTACAACAAAAAATCGTTACAGTCTTTGTGCACAAACGAGAAGGTAATGGCCGACAGGGCAAATATGATCAACATCCTCAATAAATGGAAGTCAAAGCAAACGGAAGAAAAACCGGTGATGTTCTTTATTAATGTAAGTGGAGGCGGATTGCGCAGCGCAACCTTTGTGATGAATGCGTTGCAAAAATTGGATAGCTTGTCAAAGGGTGGGATTACCAAACATACATTTTTGATGAGTGGTGCCAGTGGCGGTATGCTTGCGGCTACCTATTACCGGGAGTTATGCAGGGCAAAACTTAGGGATTCAACCATAAATCTTTGGCAAAGCAGTTATACAGAAAATATTTCCCGTGATCTCTTAAATCCTGTTTTTACTTCCATGATCGCCCGGGATATTTTTGCGCCCATACAAAAATTCAGGGTAGGAGAATTCCAGTATGTAAAAGATCGTGGTTATGCCTTTGAAAAAAAGTTGTCTGACAATACAAGTGGCCTTCTCAATATACAGTTAAAAGATAGTAAAGAAGATGAAAGTAACGCAAAGGTGCCACTCATTATATTTAATTCAGTTATAAAAAGCGACGGCAGGAAGATGATCATAAGTTCACAGCCATTGAGTTTTATGATGAAACCTTCATTCCTTGAAATGGATAGCACTGCCAACCCGGATGCTGTTGACTTCGCTGCATTATTTGATAAGCAGCAACCAGGGAACCTGCGGGTACTTACAGCTTTGAGAATGAACGCAACATTTCCATATATACTGCCCAATGTGTGGTTGCCCAGCAACCCGGTAATTGATGTGATGGATGCAGGATTAAGGGATAATTTCGGGCAGGAAACCACCCTTCGCTTTATTGACAATTTTAAAGACTGGATAAAGGAAAATACCGGCGGTGTTGTAATTCTACAGTTGCGTGACAGGCTCAATGATAACTGGCTGCAGCCTTTTGAAACAAATTCCATCAGCGATATGATTGTTACCCCTGCTACCATGCTGCAACATAACTGGTTTAAGCTGCAGGATTATTTTCAAGCAGATCAATACAGCTATTATAAGCAAAACGAGGATAGCACGATCAGGCGCATAACGATCATGTATACCCCAAAAAATGTTGAAACAAGTGCAGCGCTGAACTTCCATCTATCTGCGAGGGAAAAAAGGGATGTGGAACATTCGTTTAACAGTGAAGTGAATAAAGAAGCATTGAGGCAGGTGGTGGAATTGTTGAAGTGAAAAGTGAATGGTGAATGGTGAAGGCTCGCAGGTTTATTCTTTTTATAGAATACTTAAATCGTTTAGAAATATTCATATGCTGGTTTGAAGCTGGAACGGTGGCCATACAATTTAAGATCTTCAGCTTTTCACCATTCACCATTCACTATTCACCATTCACTTCACCAACCTAAACGCTTTTTCCACAATCTCAATTTCAAAGCGGCTGCTCGTTAGCGTTGGTTCTCCATCAATATGCAATGGTGCTAAGTTCGGATTTTGTATTACTAGTTTTTTTGTTTGAAAGTATTGAATGTCTTTTTGTGAGAAACCGTTTTCAGAAACTGGTTGCAGTTTGCCAAATTTGATATGCCTTAAGAGGGAGTAAAGCATATTTATTTTATTCATTTTATTTACCACAACAATATCGAGCAGCCCATCGCTCAAACTTGCTTTCGGCGCTATGGTAACATGATTTCCGAACTGGTTGCTATTGGCGATGCTGATAAAAAATGCTTCTGTTTTCAGTTGATTGTTATTTACATTAATGATAAATGGATATGCCTGGGCGGTCAGGAAATTTTTCATTGTTTGTTTGGCATAAGTAGCAAGCCCTCGTTTTTTTTGCTGTGCAAAATCGTGGGCCACCTGTGCATCAAAACCAATTCCGCAAAGCATACAGCTAAACTGCCTGTTTATATAAAAGCTATCAATATATTCTGGCGTTCCAGACATGATCGTATCCAATGCTTTTGATGAAAGCTTTGAAATGCCGGCTGCAAAGGCCAATCCGTTGCCTGAGCCCAATGGAATAATACCAACATTTACATCCACATTCAAAAGGAACGATGAAACCTGGTTCACAGTTCCGTCGCCCCCGCAAATAATGACGTCAGTTATTTTTTGTTCTTTAATCAGGGAAGGGAGAAAATGATAAATACCATCTTTTCTTGTATCATGAAATTGACACTGAAAATTTTCCTTTGTCATTCTCTTTTCGATCAATGGCCTTAAAGCTGCTTTGCTCCTGGTTCCTGAGATCGGGTTGATGAAGCAAATAAATTTTCTGTTCATTTTTAATTGAGCGTTAATAGATAATCTTCATTTTATTGAACAGTGAATATTGCACGTCGAAGATTTGAATATTAAAAATAGAATTCAAATTAATTAAGTCCTTTTTCAGCATTCATGTGGTAAAAGGATTACCATCTGATCAGCGCACTTCCCCATGTAAATCCGCTTCCAAAGGCAGCCAGGCAAACAAGATCACCTTCTTTGATTTTTCCCTGTTCCCAGGCTTCGCACATTGCAATTGGAATGGATGCAGCTGTTGTATTCCCATACTTTTCTATATTATTAAATACCTGCTCGTTGGTAAGTTGTAATTTTTGCTGCACGAATTGAGAGATGCGAAGATTTGCCTGGTGAGGAATGAGTAAACTGATATCGGTACTTTGTAGCCCATTTACCGTTAGTGCTTCCATGATCACTTCGGGAAATTTTACGATGGCTTTTTTGAAAACCGCCTGACCGTCCATGTTGGGAAAATTTTGAGCTTTGTCAATCATATCATGGCTCATGAACATGTCTGCAATAGGAGCATCGTTAAAATCAGCAACCGGTTCTTTCGTCCAATGATTACCGTGAGTACCTGGATTGAACATTGCCAGTAATTCTGCACTCTCTCCATCACTGTGTAAATGTGTACTCAGTATTCCCTGGCCTGCTTTTACTGTTGGCTGAACAACAACAGCTCCGGCACCATCTCCAAATATTACAGAAATATTTCTGCCCCTGGTTGTGAAGTCGAGGCCAAAGGAATGTTTCTCACTACCAACAACGAGTATATTTTTATACATCCCTGTTTTAATAAACTGGTCTGCGATAGAAAGCGCATATATAAAACCGCTGCATTGATTACGAATATCCAATGCACCAATCTCTTTCATCTTCATGGCACGCTGAAGCAATACAGCACAGCCGGGGAAATAATAGTCGGGGCTTAAGGTTGCAAAAATGATGAAGTCAATATCCTGCGGTGTAATGCCCGCTCTTTCGATCGCAGTTTTTGAAGCCTCTACGCCCATTGTTGTCGTGGTCTCGTTTTTTCTGTCGGCGTATCTTCTTTCTTTTATGCCAGTGCGTTCCTGTATCCATTCATCTGAAGTATCCATGAATTGTAACAGGTCGTTATTGGTAAATACATTTGCCGGAACATAGTATCCTATACCTGCAATTTTTGTTTGTGGCATGTGCAATCTTTTTCTAAAATGAAATAGCAAATTACAATTTTAGAAATTAAGTGCCGGAAGAACAGTGTTAATGAGAAAATAATTTGAAGACTTGATGATAAAAACCCTGTTAATTTTGACAGATTTTGATTCGAAAAATGCTTTTCATCATCAAATCATCAAATCAAATCATCATCAAATCAATTTACCCTTACCATCTCTTTCAGGCAAAACTCGTTATCATACAAAGGATAGAGCCTGGTTTTATAATGCTGTTCCAGGGAGGGCCTTATCTCAGCATCGCTTTTGATCAATCTCGAAGTGAAGTGTTCGCAAAGTGGAAGCAAGGTTATCTTATCATCTTTGTAAATGAATTCAACAATGTAGTATTGTTCGAAAAGATGAATGTTTAAAAATCGCCTCGATGCAGCCTCGCTAACAAATGCCGTTGTTTTTATTGTATCATCTTTTATATCGATATAGCGTTTCAGTGAGCTGATATTCCCCGTAAAATTGATATTATACTCGAAATCATCTTTCTTATCTATGATCATTTTTATCGAAAGCGATTTCCCATTTTGATCTGAAGTTACAGTGGCCCACTTCCCGAGAAAAACATCCTCTACCGGGATTGAAGGGTCACTGTCAATTTTAAAAGCAGAACTATATGGACAACCATACAATATGAATGTAACAGTTAGCACGCATAACCAGGCAGTAAGGTCCTTAAGAGCAGTCTTATATATTTTTCTCATTCATACAAAAATAGCCGTTGGCAACTGTTAGGGATGGTAAAGAAATCAACAATGGGGTTAATTGTGTGAATAATCATTTTGCGTTGAAGGGAGGCTGAGGTTTGGCACAGGTCTGGAGACCTGCGCCAAAGTTTGGACCTGCGCCAAAGTTTCAAAGTTTGAAAAGCCAAAAAAAAGAAGTCAAATTATTCTTTAGGACTGTTCAATGTAATCCACAACATATCTTTCAATTTTTGCAGATTGTATCCTGTGACAGAAGATATAAACACATGTGGGATATTTTGAGGTAATTCTTTTTCAATTGCTTCACGGAGTTCATCATCCAACATATCTGATTTACTGATGGCGATCACAAAATCTTTATTGAGCATTTCAGGATTGTATTGCTCAAGTTCATTCCTTAATATTTCAAATTCTTCCTTATGATCTTTGCTATCTGCGGGAATAAGAAAAAGCAGGATTGAATTTCTTTCAATATGCCTGAGAAAGCGGTGGCCAAGCCCCTTTCCTTCGGCTGCACCTTCAATAATACCGGGAAGATCTGCTATGCAAAAACTTTTTGAATCACGGTATTCAACCATGCCGAGCTGGGGTACCAGTGTTGTAAAAGCATAATCTGCAATCTTTGGTTTTGCAGCAGTTATGCTTGACAGTAAGGTAGATTTACCTGCATTGGGAAATCCTACCAAACCAACATCAGCCAATATCTTAAGCTCTAAAGTGCGGATACCTTCTACACCTTCTTCACCTGGTTGCGCATATTCAGGAGCCTGGTTGGTGGAAGTTGCAAAATTTGCATTGCCCAATCCGCCTCGCCCGCCTTTCATTAATATGGCTTCCTGGCCGTGTTCCAGGATCTCTATTTCTTTTTCACCAGTCTCGTCGTTTATTGCAATGGTACCCAATGGAACCTCGATTATAATATCTTTCCCGCTGCGCCCGCTGGAATTATTACCACTGCCGTTTTGCCCATTTTCGGCCAGTACATTTTTAAAATAACGAAGATGCAGCAGCGTCCAAAGCTGGGAACTGCCTTTTAGAATAATATGTGCGCCACGGCCACCATCACCGCCATCCGGCCCACCCATGGCCGTTAATTTATTGCGCATAAAATGTTTGCTTCCAGCACCACCGTGGCCGCTGCGTGCGAATATCTTTATCTGGTCTACAAAATTTGATCTTTCCATTGCTGCGAAGTTCCGCAATTTTTATTCATTATTTTTGTGCCATTATATAAAACCATATGAAAACAGCATTTTTTATAATAAGCATCGTTTTATTAAGCTGCAGCTCCTCAAAGAGTAATAGCAACATTAGTTCTCCATCAGAACAGCAATCCAGGGATACAGTTGCTGACCCGGCGGTACCCGCATGCATCCAAAAAATGATCAGCCAGTATCAATCTGAAGAAAAGCAAAATCCCCCGCGACAGATATATAGTTATTTATACAATGGCAAAACAGTGTATTATGTTACGCCCCCCTGCTGTGATTTTTTTTCTGATTTGTATGACAGTACTTGTGTATTGATCGGACACCCGGATGGAGGTTTTACCGGTAAGGGTGATGGTAAAACAAGTGATTTTAAAGAAGTACGTACAAATGAAAAATTAATATGGAAGGATGACCGGAAGTAGGACCACTAATTTTTAAACACGACCCGCACGAATTAATGCAGGTTCTAATTCCGTTTTTTTTTAACAGTGTAATTGGTGCATCAAATTCGTGTTTACTTCATTTCGTTCCATGTTTTATAAACTGATTGCTGGCTTACAAAATTTGCAGGGACTTTTCTAAGCGGCTCGCATACTTTCCATCGTTCGTGCATTTCTTTCGGCAGTTGCTGGTACAGTTTTGTTCCTTCTGTTTTCCAGGAAATCATTTCGTCTGTAACATCTTTTATTTTTTTTGCCGGATTACCAACGATCAAGCTCCTGCTTTCAAATACGGAATCAGCTTTTATAAAACTTAAAGCACCAACGATGGATTCATCACCGAGAACAACTTTGTCCATAATAACTGCGTTCATGCCTACCAGGCAGTTCCTTCCAATTGTTGCTCCATGAATGATGGCACCATGCCCAATATGTGCCCCTTCTTTCAATAAGACAGTAACTCCGGGAAACATGTGAATGGTGCAATTTTCCTGCACGTTACAGCCGTCTTCGATAATTACCTGGCCCCAATCTCCCCTGATTGCAGCGCCGGGACCAACATAAACATTTTTGCCAATGATAATATTACCTGTTACTGCAGCTTGCGGATGAATAAAAGCTGACTCATGTATTACGGGAATGTGACCGTTGAATTTGTAGATCATGGTTGTGGGTATAAAGTATATAAAGTAGATAAAGGGTATAAAGTATCTAAAGGGTATGGAGGATAAAAGTATATACAGTTACTATCTCACGAAGACTATTTTATTTTAGTTCATCCCTTTTTTTACGGAGAAAAATTTAATAGCCATTGAGTAATCGTTCTATTTCTTTTGCTTTAAAAAGGCTTAATTGTTCTCCTGAAATATACCCTTCATGAAAAGCATCAATGAGATGGCTAATTGTTTCACTTAATGAGCCTTTGGCCTGCACACAATAATGTATTTGATCAGGGTATGTAAATCTTCCATGGCCTTCTGAAATAAGAGCGTTTATTGATCGGGAACTTCTTATCATCTGATCGGTTAATCTGAATTTTTATTCATTCGGAAATGACTTTGTCAAATCCCTGGCTTTTTTCCATAAATCTAACTCCTCAAATCAAAAGCTGCCACTAATCATAAATACTTCATTTACTTTTATACCTTATTTACTCTTTATACTTTAATCACTCTTTCTACTTTAATTCCTTTTTCTACTTTACTCCCCCATCTACCAACTTCTTATTAGTCCGAAAGCATGTTCCCTTAAACAATGCTACTGTATGATCAAGTTGATTTGTAATTGTAATGTGATATAAACCTGTTGACTTTCCATTATGCAACTCCTTCGCTTCAGCGGTTAGCACATCTCCAACATGAACAGGTTTTGTAAAATTAATTGAAGTATCAAGTGCCACAGATAAAATATTCCTGTTATTGCATGCAAACGCAAAAGCACTGTCTGCCACTGAAAACGCTATACCGCCATGCACAATACCAAAGCCATTGATCATTTCTCCCCGTACTGTCATTTTTATTTTGCTGTAACCTTCCTTTACATCCAAAACTTCAATGCCCAGCCACTGGCTGAAAAGATCCTGTTCCATCATATGCGTTACTACCTGCAATGGGTTAGCGCTCATTTTTTTCCGGGGTTTATAAATTTAATGTTCAATATCCAACGATCAATATTCAACGCTCACGGAGAAAACCGCTCATTGAATTTCATCGAACATTGAATATTGAGCATTGATTATTGAACACTTTTTTATTCACTCGCCTTTGAAAGTGGGTTTCCTCTTCTCCAAAAAGGATTGCACTCCTTCATTGTAATCGTAAGTAGCGGCCGCCTTTTGTTGCAATTCATCTTCTCTTAATAACTGTGCTTCGAAAGAACTGGTCATTGAATGATTGAGGGCTTTCTTTGTCAATGCCAAACCTTCTGTAGGCATTTGTGCCAATATGTTAGCGATCTTTACACTTTCAGCAGGAAATGTTTCATCAGTAAAACATTTGTATATCATTCCCATTTTTTCGGCTTCTTCTGCAGGCACTTTATCAGCCAGCATCATAATGGCACTTGCTTTTTGAAACCCAATCAACCTTGGTAAAAAATAAGTGCCGCCGCTATCTGGTATCAAACCTATCTTACTAAAAGCCTGTATGAATGAAGCCGATTGAGTTGCAACAACAACATCGCAACACAATGCAATATTTGCACCTGCTCCTGCGGCTACACCATTTACAGCTGCTACTATGGGTTTTGCAAGGTTTCTTATTCTTGTTACGATGGGATTGTAATGTTCGGATAAAATACGTTCAATTCCCATTGGCTCATCTCCTGTTAATTCAGCAAGGTCCTGTCCGGCAGAAAAAGCTTTTCCCGCCCCGCTGATAAAAACACAACGAACTGCTGCAGAAGCTGCGCATTCATCAAGATGATTCTGCATCAGCAAAGCCATTTCCCGGTTGAACGAATTAAATTTTTCAGGCCTGTTGAGCGTAAGGAAAGCGATATTATTTTTTATTTCAAATAAAACTGGCTGCATTATTAAAATTTAGAAAGATCAACAATTGTTATTCATCAACTCACCTACACAGTTACTATACTTCAAAACTCATCACCTCTTTATGACTCAATAAATATTGATTTACTGAATCATAATTTCTATCCGGGGAACTTATACGGTATAGGTAAACAGCATCGTTGTTATCTTTCACTGTCTTCATACACCTGTAGGTGAGGTCATGCGAATCAAAGAATATTTCTAATTCATTTTTAAAATTTCCCCCCAATTGAACAGTGCGGATTTTATAATCTTTAACCCGATGCAACTTGTTGATGAAACGTTGAACAGGTTCTAAAATAAATAAGACAATCACAACCATAATAGATACCACAATGGCTAATGGATAATTGTGATACCCGATCGCCATGCCCAGTGCTGCTGTTATCCAAATGAGTGCGGCAGTTGTAAGGCCATTCACTGTAATACCTTCTTTAAAAATCACACCGGCACCAATGAAACCGATACCGGTAACGATATTACTTGCAATCCTGTCGGTGGAACCACCCCCTGTTTCTTTCGAGAGAATGGTGTACAGGCAAGAACCAACGCAAATTAAAATCATTGTTCTAAAACCTGCAGGTTTGCTCCTGAACTCACGTTCCAAACCTATTACCGCCCCGATTACAAATGCAACGGAAACCTGAGCCGCCTCTTCAAAATAAATTGTGATGTCCATATTGATAAAAGAGAATAATTAAAGATAAGAATATTTAATCCGATCTAACTTCTCCTGCCTGAGTCCGGGAAAATCAATGGCATTTAAAATAATCAAAAGGCTCTTTACAATCATTGCATTGATACAATGCTTTACATGCAGTGGAACCAAACTGGCTTAATAATTTCGTATTATCTGAATGGCATTGGGGGCAGATGATGATGTCGGTAAAACCGATACGGTCAGTCCGGTAAGCAGGAGGAGCAATTCCATATTCCTTTAATTTTCTTTTTCCATTTTCCGACATCCAGTCTGTAGTCCAGGCAGGAGAGAGGATAGAAGTGATCTTTATATTTTTATAACCGTGCTCAATTAATTTTAACCTGATGTCGATACTGATCGCATCCATCGCAGGGCAGCCTGAATACGTTGGTGTAATGATCACTTCAACCTGGCCGTCAGTAATTTTTACATCTCTTACAATGCCAAGGTCAAGAATGGTAAGTACAGGTACTTCCGGGTCGCAAACTGATTCAAGGAGAAGCCATATTTTTTTTATGTCAGTGTTATCAGTATTTTGTTCTGTGTTATTCATATGTTAGCCCCGGGGTGTAAGTATTACCACTCGGCGCCGGGGTAAGTTCTTTGCAATGATTGCATTTCTGCTAATATATATCCTAAGTGTTCGGTGTGATTTCCTGTTTTACCTCCCTGTTGCATAAATGTTTCCCCGGGAATATCTAAACCTGCTTCTTCAAATACTTCCTGTATTTTAGACAACCATGTTCTTTTTAAAAGTGCCAGGTCCGTTTCTTCATAAGCTGCAGCAATAAAAAACTCGCCTGTGTACATCCACAAATAATCAATGGCTTTATTAATACGCTTATTGCTTTCTTCCGTACCATCACCCAGGCGAATTACCCATTCGCTGCTCCACTTAATATGATAGGTTATCTCTTTCAGTGATTTTTCTGCAATTGCGGCTAGCTGGGCATCTTTGCTTTGTAAAAGTTGTGAGTATAACAGTGATTGGTAAACGCTGAAAAAAAACTGCCGCAATATTGTTTGGGCCCAATCTCCATTTGGAAGTTCAGTAATAAGGAGATTCTTAAAGTCTCTTTCTGTTCTTAAATAAGCAAGGCTGTCTTCTGTAGCATTGTTACCTATGAGCGTTGCAGCATGCTGGTAAAAATTTCTTGCCTGCCCTAAAAGATCAAGGCTGATATTGGTTATGGCAATATCCTGTTCCAGTATTGGGCCATGGGCGCACCATTCGCTGTTGCGTTGGGCGAGGATCAACGTGGTATCTGCCAGGTGTAAAACATAAAGCCCCCCGGCCCCCGAAGGGGGAGGTTGCGAAGTTACTCCTGAATTTGGTGAATCATTTTTATATGATGTTGTCAGATCTTGCATTAGGAAAATATTTTCAAATTATTTTAAACTTCGAAAGCCCCTCGTCCGGAGGGGTTTGGGGAGGCTTTACATATGTTTAATCTCATCGGGTAATTCATAAAACCCAGGGTGGCGATAAACCTTATCAGCAGCGGGATCATAGAAACTCTCTGCGTCATCGGGATTTGATGCGTGGATGTATTTGCTTTCAACTACCCAAAGGCTCACGCCTTCCTGTCTCCGGGTATAAACATCCCTTGCATTTTCAATGGCCATGGTTGCATCAGCAGCATGAAGGCTGCCGGCATGCTTATGATCAAGCCCTTGTTTACTACGAATAAAAACTTCCCAAAGCGGCCATGCGGCTTCGTTAGTTTTTGGGGTAGCAGAAGCAGATCCTCCTGCATTTTCTTCGGGGATATCACCGTAATAAAATTTCCTGATTTGAATGTTCATGATATTGTTTTAATCGGGTTTAAAACCAATTCTTTTTCTATTTTTTAAATCCTGTTGTTGCTGTTTTTCATTGAGAAGGAAATCAAGAGCTTTAAATACTTCTTTAAAATTGTTGTTATATTTTTTTTCTAATTGTTTTATTTTTATGCTGAGCTCAGCAAAGCTCAACGCATATCTTCTTATCAAAACAAATGTGCGTATGATCGCAATATTAACTTCAATGGCTTTTTCACTGTTAAGAACACTGGATAACATTGCTACACCTTGTTCAGTAAAAGCAGTGGGTAAATACCTTGTTCCTCCTCTGTTTGAGGTCGCAATTTGCGACCTCAAACCCTGAAACTCTTTCTGGGTAAGGGTGAACATAAAATCCGAAGGGAAACGATTGATATTTCTTTTGAAAGCTTCCTTTAATCTTTTAGTGCTTACTTCATACATTTCAGCAAGGTCAAAATCAATCATTACCTTTTGTCCTCTTATTTCACAGATCTTACTTTCTATTAAACTTATCTGCCTAAACTGGTTTTTAAAACAGAAAATTATAAATTATCTTTCTTATAAAACCAGTTTTTTCCTCAGCAATTCATGCTACTTTTCTTTCAGTTTTTTGTTTATATTCCTCCTAGAAAAATTGCACAATCCAATCCTTGTTTTTTTGAGGTCACAATTTGTAAACTCAAATTCTTTACCTGTTTATGCAGCTTCCTGTTTTTTCCGCTTTGCCTTCTTCTCCGCATAGGCCATCGCAGCTTCTCTTACCCATGCACCTTCTTCATGTGCCTTGCGCCTTGCTTCAAGCCTTTGTTTATTGCATGGGCCATTGCCTTTCACTACGTTCCAGAATTCATCCCAGTTTATTTCTCCAAAATGATAATGATTTTTTTCTGCATCGAATTTTAAATCAGGATCAGGGAGGGTCATGCCCAATAATTTCACCTGCTCTGCAATCATATCTACAAACTGTTGGCGCAATTCATCATTGGTTTTTCTTTTTATTTTCCATTTCATACTTTGATCGCTGTTAGTGCTTTCACTGTCTTTAGGACCAAACATCATCAGGCTTGGCCACCACCATCTGTTAATGGCATCCTGGCACATCGCTTTTTGCTCAGCGGTCCCTTTGCTTAAAACCAACAATGATTCAAAACCCTGGCGTTGATGGAAGCTTTCTTCCTTACAAATACGCACATTCGCTCTTGAATATGGGCCATAAGAAGTACGGCAAAGCATTACCTGGTTTAATATGGCAGCACCGTCCACCAGCCAACCAATGGCGCCCATATCCGCCCACGTTAGTGTAGGGTAATTAAAAATAGAAGAATATTTTGCTTTACCGCTTAACAGGTCATCGATCATTTGCTCACGGCTTTGACCAAGTGTTTCGGCTGCAGCATACAGGTAAAGGCCATGCCCTGCTTCGTCCTGCACCTTCGCTATCAGTATTGCCTTTCTTTTTAAACTAGGTGCACGGGAAATCCAATTTCCCTCAGGTAACATACCAATAACCTCGCTGTGTGCGTGCTGGCTTATCTGGCGGGTATTCGTTTTACGATACGCATCAGGCATCCAGTCCTTCGGTTCTATCTTGATCTCACTGTCAATTTTATCCTGGAATAATTTTTCCAGATCAGCTATTGGCATAACAATAATTTTAGGAGGTAAAATTAAATAAAAAAAACTAACAAGCGTTAGTTTTTAAGAGAATTTAACGGAACAACCCTGTCTTGTCATCCGCAATCGTTGATCCCAGTTTACGTGAGAGCGACTGCCTTGCTTCATTGCAGCACTTGTTTACACGAGCAAAACTTTTCCGTCATCTGAGGTTTAATTTTCACTTCGTTCCCAAAAGAGCCTTTACAACCAGCATTGGTGCGGTAGATTTTTATAGAAGGCCTTTTTCGTAAGCTAAATGCAATGCCTGGGCCCGGCTGTTGACATGAAGTTTACCGTAAATGTTCATTACATGTTTTTTAGCTGTATTAGCGCTGATATTGAGTTTGGCTCCAATCTCTTTGTACAATAATCCCTTCACCAGCAATTGAAGAATTTCGCTTTCTCTTTCCGTAAGATCGAAGAACGGCTTTTGACTTGGCACCGTTTGCGTTTTACCTGGGAAACTCAATTCATTATTCTGTACCATTTGAAGGATCTTATAGGCAATTCCCGGTGAGATCGGGCCAACAGCATTTTCATGCATTTGCCAAAGTGTTTCTGTTATATTCTCTGCTGTTTCATCTTTTAATAAATAACCATATGCCCCGGCTTTTATTGCCTTAAAAATTTTTTCTTCGTCATCAAAAATAGTAAGTACAACAAATTTGATGGAGGGATATAAGCAGGAGCACACGGCAATCGTATCCACGCCATCCATATTAGGCATTTCCAGGTCCATGATAACAACATCGGGCAGGCGATTGCCAGGCTGGCATGCCATTTTAGCCATGAAATCCTGCCCATCAAACGCAAGCAAACAAACTTCAAAATGGCCGTGGCGCATAAGTTTATCCTTTAGGATATTGCGGTTACTGGCTTTATCATCAACGATGGCGATCTTTACTGGCATAATCAGGGAGTTTTTCAAATATGCAGAAACCCGAACAACAAAAAAATAATCTAAGTGGATTACATGAAATTAAACAAAAATCGTGATTGAAGTGCCTTTATCCTCACCCGACTCGATGTTGAAATTGAAACCGGAATCAGAGGCTCTCAATTTCATATTATCCAGTCCATTACCTTGTTGCAAATCCCTGGTGCCTTCATATTCGAATCCGGTTCCATTATCTGATACGATCAGTTTCCACCTTTCATTTTCTACTGCACTCTTAATATTGATCTCTGACGCAGCAGCGTGTTTTATTGAATTGGAAACAGCCTCCTGTATGATGCGCACAAGATTAAGCGCCTTCGTATAATGCAGTTTCATTGCAGCAGGAACTTCTCCGTCTATTGAAAACCGGATGTTTGGATAATACCTTGAAAATGGCTGTACAAAATTGCGGATGCGTACGAAACATTCCTGCGCATCATACTGTTCTTTTTTTAAGGCCCAGATTGTTTCACGCAGAGAAGTGATAATGTCTTTGGATGCATACCTCAGATCGTTCATTAATTCATTTCGTTCACCAGGTAATACTTCTTTTTGAAGCAGTTCTGTTTTGTAGATGACTGTATTTGCATAGGCGCCGATGTTGTCATGAAGATCACGTGAGATGCGTTCCCTTTCCAGTTGTACTTTATGTTCGCTTTCCAGCTCAGCAACCTTTTGTTGGTATTTATTCCTGTTATAACGGTTAATGCTATACGCCAATGCGAGTACGCATAACAATGCCATTGATGAAATGAACCACCATGTTTTCCAAAAAGGAGGGTGGATCCAGATGAAGATCTCTTTCATTGCTGTTGCCTCACTATTAAAAGTTCTGGATGTGTGTATTTTAAAAACATATTTACCAGGCGGGAGATGATAACTCACCGTCTGCATATCGTTGTTCTGGATCCATTCTTTATCAATTCCATCCATCTTATATTGATAAACATATTGCCCCGGGTTATTATTTGCCATCGCGATAAAATCGAATGATAAAGTATTCTGGTCATAAGGGAGGTCTATTTTTTTAATATTCCATACAGCCGTATCCTTAAATGCCGGTTCATTATTGATCGTTATTTTGATAACCAGTAACGCTATTTTTTCTTCAAAGCTGTTGATCGTTGACGGGTAAAAGCTGCTTACACCGTTAACGCCCCCAAAAAACATTTCTCCGTCTTCCGCCTTAGAAACAACATTTGTATTAAACTCATTTTCCTGCAGACCGTCTTCTTTTTTTAATTGGAATATGCTGTTGTCTTTATTTATTTTTATGATCCCTTTATTGGTACTGCACCACAAAAAACCATCATCATCAAATGCCATGGCATAAATACATTCATCCGGTAAGCCATTTTCTTTTTTTAAATGCAATAATATTTTTCCATTTATGTCAACTTTATAAACTCCTTTATTGCTTCCTATAAAAAAATTATTTTCATCATTTTTGGCAAAGCACCTTACACTCCCTGTGTTTTCAAATGAAATTCTCCTGATCTCTCTGAAAGTTGCCGTATCTATAAAAATCAATTCATCATTGGCATGTGTGATAATGACATTATTAAAAAACAGGCCGCTCATTGTATAGGAGTTTGTTATATCATATTGCGTCACCGTTTTGTTTGTAAGATTGGTATGGTATATACTTCCCTGTGACTGGCTGACAACTTCTTGTTCATTTTGATACAAATGGTTACCGAAATAGTAGACATACCGTCTTTCCTCTGGTAGTGAAGTACGGATAGGAAAGCTATCCATCTTCGAAAGATCATAGCTTAGCCGCCATATATTTTTTTCACCAGCACAAAATAGCAGGTAGTCACCCTTATTTATTTTGATAATTGTATTCGGATAGAATGATTTGTTTGAACCAGGTAGCTTCCCAATTGTTTTAACTAATCGCTGGAGGCTGTCGAATATCAACAAGCCGTTGCCTGCAGTACCGGCCAAAATCCTGTTGTTTTTTTTATCGACAAGCAGGCCGAGCACATTGTTGTCTTCTTTTTTTTCTGTGCCATAATATTTGATTGGGTAGTTGTTCCTTATTATTTTTCTTATTCCTGATGAAACAGTTGCGAGGACGAGATTGCCAAAATTGTCTTCTATTATTTTAAAAATGCTCGCCTTGCCTGCTACTGGTTGATTCTGAAAGTTTACCAATTCAGATTTTAGAACCAGCAGGGCACTGTCTGTTTCGTATAAATGGTTGGAAAAAGAAATGAGCAGTTTTTTCTGCCACGGATGAATTATACAACGGGATATGGATTCGGCATCTTTGCCTTTTATAAATAACATTTTATTGATCCCTGTTGCGAAATTGTAAACCTGTAACGCATTGTTTATTTTATATGTACAGTGTAAAACTTCATTCTCATTTTTTAAAGTCAATAAATAATGGGATATGTTTTCAACAGGCTGCGATTCAAAAAGCATTTTGCCGGCTTTAAGATCCCACAAATACAGACGCGATGCAAATTCCATCGCAACTTTATGATTGATAATATTACTGCTGGGTTTACCCCGGTACTCACTGGATAAAGTTGTATCTCTTAGGCCGGTATTTGTTTCACTTACCACTTTAAAACTGTGGCAGTCCAAACCCATAATAACTCCCTGTTCTGAAGAAAAATAGATAATCCCATTGTCATCTCCTATGAATTGCGAAGGAGTTTTTTTATCATGCTGTGTATAAACCTGGATAAATTTGTTGCTGTTTATTTCATATTTACTTATTCCCTGGGAATGACTTATAAAGAGATCCCCGTTATTGCATTTAAGAAATAAAACCTTCTTGTCGTCGGGCAAGCCGGCCTGCACAGGAACTATACTAAAATTCTTGCCATCAAATTTTTGAATACCATTTGGAAATCCGATCCAGCAAAAATTATTTTTATCGAAAGCAATATCACTGATGGTGGTTTGTAGCAAACCTTCATTCACACTGTAACTAAAAGAATTGTATCGTTGTATATTTTGTGTTTTCCCGCAATAAGGAACTAACACCGCTATAAACAGTAGAAAAAGACGGGAGATATATTTTATGGTCTTCAATATCATTTTTTGCACAGGAACAGCAGCTGGTTGTGTTTTTCAAATTACGCAATTACTATTTAATAAGTCTATTATCCAAAAGGATTATAGGACAGTATTTATTTATTTTCTTCATTTGAACAAAATTACCAGGCTGTTTATAGGAATTAACTGTTTTCATTTCCTGCAAACAAATGTCTAACCTCTCCCACTCACACGAAACGCCGCGGACTCATTTTATAATGGGATCCTCTTTTAACCATTCAACCTAAATTTTTTACAATGAAAAAAATTATCCTTTTGCTATGCGTTATGCTAAGCGCTTTTTTTGTAGAGGCACAAACCTGGGATGGAAGTGAAAGTACAGACTGGAATACTCCCGGCAACTGGAACAGCAATGCCGTTCCGCTTGCAGCAGGAAACGTTGTAATTCCGGGAAGCCTGGGCAACTACCCTGTATTAGCCAGTGCAGTAACGATCAACAGCATTGATATGCAAACGGGATCGTCACTGAATTTCAATGGCTTTTCACTAACGGTTAATACAACAGCAGGGACGTTTTCTTATTTTACAGGGGCAACATTAAATAATTCAAATGCTGCTACCGACATTGTAATAAATATCAATAATGGAACTGGAGGGTACAGTACTTATTTCCGGGGAAATACGGTTAATGATAAAATCACCTTCAACATTTCAGGATCTAATATTTTTTATGATGGGGAAGGCGGAGGAAATACCTATACACAGGATGCGAGTTTCAACATCAGTGGAAGCGGGGCTTTTTGGATATGTTCCAATTCCCTTTCAACCTTTGGAGGTAACCTTACCATAATCCGTACGGTAGCGGGCCTGGTTGATCTTTTCACGGCCGGAGGAACTGTAGCCGGCAACTTTAGCTATACGAACCTTATTGGTAATGGTGGAACACGAATCGGCAACACAACCATTTCCACACAAATAGGGGGAACGATCAATATTAATGCGAACCATACTTTACTACCCAATGTATTTGAATTGAACAGGGTAATTAATTCAACCTCAGGTGGCTCCATAAATGTTACCAATTCTTATGGACTTGATATCCGAAATGACACACTAAAAGTTACTTCGTTCACTGCTGCAGGATATAGAGGATCAAATTATGCCTATATACTTAATAACCATTTTACAGGAAATATATCAATTGCAGATAGTGCTACCTACAGTGGAGGATATATAACTTACATAAGAAGTAATGTTGTGAATGGCAACGCTCATTTTGAGTCAAATAGCTCGAACAGTTTCCTTGAAGCAGACAATGGAGGTTCAGGCAACCAATATACCGGGAATGTAGAATTTATTGTAACGGGAACGGGTACAGTACGTGCATCAGCCGGCGATACTTCAACATTTGGGGGCAATTTATCTTTCACCCGTACGGGAGTAGGCCTAAGCCAGTTGTTTCAGAGTGGCGGAAATATTTCAGGAAATTTTTCTTTCAGCAACAATACTTCAGGCAACGTTTTACTGGGCAGCTTATCCAACAGAACAAGTATTGGGGGCACGGTAAATGTTAGCGTTAATAATGCGAGTACTCCGGCAAGTTTTCAAATGTACCGTCTTATCAATCAAACGGGCGGAGGTGTAATAAACGCTCAGAATACGATTGGTTTTGACCTCAGGAATGATACGATTGTTTTAAACAGTCTAACCATTGCAGGTTACCGTTCACCTGATTTTGGTACATTATATAACAACAGCATCACAGGAAATATCAGCATAAGCGACGATGCAACAAATACGAGCGGCTATCATACCTATATTAGGGAAAATGTTATTGTAGGCAATGCTACTTTTACCAACAACGGCACCAATAATCTTTATGAGGCTGACAATGCAGGTTCCGGTAATCATTATACAGGCAATGTAAACATAACAGCCACCGGGTCCGGTAATTTATATTTGAGCCAGGGCGATACTTCGTTGTACGATGGAAATTTGACAATCACCCGTACCAGTGTAGGCATCACAAATGCATTTGCGAGTGGCGGTATTATCGGGGGTAATTTCAGCTATACCAACAATAGCGGTGGTAATAGTTTGTTTGGCGCTGCATCCCAGAGAACTTCTATAAACGGGTCAATCAATATCGGTATCAATAACATAGTTCCTGCCACTTTCAGCCTTTTAAGAGCCAACGTTCAGGGTGTTGGTGGATCGATCAATGTGGTGAATTCCCGCGGATTTGATGTTAGAAACGATACACTTTCGGTGAGCAGCCTGTCTATATCAGGATATACCGGGAATGACTTTGGATATTTTTATAACAATAGTATAACCGGGGACGTGAGTATCAGCGATGATGCATCCAATGGTAGTGGCTATCATACCTATTTAAGAGGAAATGTTATAAACGGCAATGCGAGTTTTACCAATAATGGCACAAATACTTTTTATGAATCTGATGTTGCAGATGGCGGAAACCATTATACTGGCAACGTAGATATTACTGCAACCGGTTCGGGTAATTTGGAAGTGAGCCAGGGTGATACTTCGGTGATTGATGGAAATCTAACGATTACCCGTACCAGCTCAGGTGTAACAAATGCATTTGCCAGTGGCGGTATCATCGGTGGTAATTTTAGCTTTACAAACAATAGTGGTGGTAATAGTTTCTTTGGCGCTGCATCCAAAAGAATTTCAATAAACGGAACAATAAATATTGGTATCAATAATTCCGCCCCAGCCACTTTCAGCCTCGTAAGGGCTATCGCCCAGGGTGCAGGTGGATCTATCAATGTGTTGAATTCCCGCGGATTTGATGTAAGTAATGATACGTTGTCAGTAAACACACTGTCAATATCAGGCTATAATGGAAACGATTTTGGAACTTTTTATAACAACAGTATAACCGGAAACGTTAGTATCAGCGATGGGCCAACAAACAGCGGTGGATATCATACCTATATTAGGCAAAATGTTATTACAGGAAACGCCAGCTTTACTAATAATGGGTCGAATATTTTTTACGATGCTGACAATGGAGGGAGCCGGAACCAATACAGCGGAGATGTGGTTTATGCAACCACCGGCGCAACTTTCTCTGTAGGCAATGGCGACACTTCTCAAATTGGCGGTAACCTTACCCTGAATTCAGCGTCCGGTATTACGCTTGCTAAATTAAGGTTGAATAGTTCCCAGAATAGCACTGTAGAGCAACTGGGCACACAGCCAATTATTATTTCTCAACTTACCTTATCAAAATCAGCAGCAGCGAACGTAACATTAAATGATTCTGTGACTATTGCCGATGCTCTTGGATTTGTTGGTGGAGATATCATAAGCAGCCCTACGAACTTTCTAAAATTCAACGACAATACTACTTATACAAATGCTTCCTCCACTTCTCATGTAAACGGCGTTGTTGTCAAAGTTGGAAATGATGCTTTTTCTTTTCCTGTTGGTGACGGTGCAGTTCTTAAGCCTGTTTCCATGACAATACCTTCCAATGTAAATGACCGTTTTACTGCCCAATACTTTAATGCTGATCCTGACCAGGCTGGTTACGACACCAGTGCTCATGCCGGCTCACTTTTACGGGTAAGTGGTTATGAATATTGGGACGTGAAGAGAGAAAGCGGAACCAGCAATGTATCATTAACTTTCACGTACACAGATCCCGGAAGCGGACAATACATTACTGTTCCTGCACAGGCAAGGATCGCACATTGGACAGGTAGTACATGGGAAGACCTGGGTAATGGTGGAAGTACAGGAACAACATCCGGAACCATCACCACTGCAGCTCCGGTAAGTAATTTTAGTCCATTCACATTTGGTTCAGTCAATCTTGCCAACAATCCGTTACTTGATGCAGTTACATTTACCTATTATGCGGATAATGATGCGGACACATTTGGAGATGCTGACAATAGTATTACATCGCCTTCACCAACTCCTCCTGCGGGATATGTTACTACCAGCACAGATTGTGATGACAATGACAACACTGTTTACCCTGGTGCACCTGAATTGTGCGATAACAAAGACAATGATTGCGACGGGACGATCGATGATGGCGTAGTGCCACCAACATTCTATCGTGATTTTGATAATGATGGCTTTGGTGATGCAGCGAACACCCAGCAGGCTTGCACCGCACCAGTTGGTTATGTGTCGGACAACACGGATTGTGATGATGCAGATAATACTGTATATCCCAACGCACCGGAATTGTGCGATGGTAAGGACAACGATTGCGACGGAACGATCGATGATGGAGTTGGATCTACATTCTATCGTGATCTTGATGCAGATGGATTTGGTGATGCAGCTAACTCACAAGTGACTTGCAGTGCTCCTGCTGGTTACGTGTCAAACAACACCGATTGCGATGATGCGGATAACACAGTTTATCCTAATGCTCCAGAATTATGTGATGGAAAAGACAATGATTGCGATGGAACAATAGATGACGGAACTGGTATTACATTTTATCGTGACCTTGATGGAGATGGATTTGGAGATGCCGCCAATTCACAGGTTGGATGTTCAGCCCCTTCAGGTTATGTAAGCAATGATGATGATTGTGATGATACTGATAATACTGTTTTTCCAAATGCACCCGAATTATGTGATGGAAAAGACAATGACTGTGATGGAACAATAGATGACGGTGCCGGTACCACGCCTTATTATGCAGATGCTGACCAGGATGGATTTGGCGACCCCAATGTAAGTGTTACAGGTTGTACAATTCCTCCGGGTTATGTTGCCGACAACACGGATTGTAATGATGCAGATAATACTGTTTATCCAAACGCCCCTGAATTGTGTGATGGAAAAGACAATGATTGCGATGGAACAATAGATGATGGAGTAGGCACTACCTTCTATCGTGATCTTGATGCTGATGGTTTCGGAGATGCGACCAATTCGCAGGTTGCCTGCTCGGCTCCAACTGGTTATGTAACAGATAACACTGATTGTGATGATACTGATAATACTGTTTATCCCAATGCGCCGGAACTTTGTGATGGAAAAGACAACGACTGCGACGGAACAATAGATGACGGTGCCGGCACCACGCCGTATTATGCAGATGCCGACCAGGATGGATTCGGCGACCCTAATGTAAGTGTTACAGGTTGTACAATTCCTCCAGGTTATGTTGCCGACAACACGGATTGTAATGATGCAGATAATACCGTTTATCCAAATGCCCCTGAATTGTGTGATGGTAAAGACAATGATTGTGACGGAACAATAGATGATGGAGTTGGAACTACTTATTATAGAGATCTTGATGGGGACGGATTTGGTGATGCTGCAAATTCACAGGTAGCCTGCACTGTTCCAACCGGTTATGTGTCTGATAATACTGATTGTGATGACACAGATAATACAGTTTATCCAAACGCACCGGAATTATGCGATGGAAAAGACAACAATTGCGATGGATCAATTGATGAAGGCGTTCAAACTGTTTTCTACGCCGATTCAGATGCTGATGGATTTGGAAATATAAATGACACACTACATAGATGTTTTGCTCCTCCAGGATATGTATTAGACAATACTGATTGTGATGATACGGATGATACTGTATATCCCGGTGCCCCGGAAATTACCGATGGCCAGGACAACGATTGTGATGGCTTAATAGATGAAGGCGGATTATTAACTTTCTATCTTGACAGTGATAACGACGGATTCGGGGATATTAGTAACAGCGTGTCTGCAGCCACTGCGCCTCCGGGTTATGTGTCAGATAACACGGATTGTGATGATACTGACAATACCGTTTACCCCGGTGCGCCGGAATTATGTGATGGTAAAGACAATGATTGTGATGGAACAATTGATGGGCCTGTAAGCACTCCAATCGTGATTGGTCCAACTAATATGTGCCCTTTTGTAGGCACTGCACAACAGGTTGTGTTTACCATCGCCCCACTGCCCGGAGTTACGGGTTACCAATGGTCAGTGCCGCCAACGGTAAACATTGTATCCGGACAAAATACAAACACACTAACGGTAACCATACTTGCCGGATTTACTGCAAGTGCTAATAAACAAATCCGGGTAACCACTACATCCCCCTGTGGTACCAGCCCATTGGGAATTCATTACCTGCTTGCACAGTATCCTTCCACACCAGGGTTCATAACGGGCCCGGCAGAAGCATGCACCTTTGTAGGAACAGGCAACGAAGCAGTTTATAAGATCAATAAAGTGACCGCTGCTACCGCATATACCTGGACAGCCTCCGCAGGAATGACAATTAACAGCCATCCTGGCGGCGCCGGAATCAATGACACTATAATCACTGTTTTATATGCACCAACATTCACCGGCGGAACAATAACCGTAAGATCAGAGAATAATTGCGGATCAAGCATCAATGTCCGCCAGTTCACAATCACAAATGGCAACACCGCAACACCAGGAGCAATACAGGGCCCAGGCAATGCATGTTTGTATATGCCTTCGGCAGCGATCCCTGCTGGTACAGAAGCTACATATATTATCAGAGCGGTTTTGAATGCTACTTCTTATACCTGGGCTGTTCCGGCGGGAGCCAGCATCAGCTCGCATCCAGGAGGAACTGGTGCGAATGATACGGTGATCGTAGTTAGTTATAGCAGCGCATTTGCAGGAGGAAATATAACGGTTGCGGCTAACGGAAGTTGTGGATCAAGTAACACCCGATCGCTAAGCATCCAGGCGAATTTGAAACCCGGCGCAATAGGAGCGATCAGTGCAAATGAAACACAGGCTTGCCCCGATCGCCAGGTGGTTTACAGTATTGTACTGCCTTCAAACACAAACTGGGTTCAATGGACCGTTCCGGCAAATGCAGTTATTCTTAATGGCCAGGGTACAGCCAGCATAACGGTTTCTTATCCTGCTGCAAATGCGGGATCGGTGACAGCAACTCCTTCAAACGGTTGTGGCGTTGGTAAAACAAGAAGCCTGCAAGTGAGTTTACCCGCTTGTCGCCCGGCAGCAGGATTTGCGAAAGGAACAGTACCGCAGCCAATGCCGCAACGGGGATCGTTGGAGGTTCAGGTATTTCCGAATCCTACCCACTCAGAATTTAATGTGAAGCTAACAAGTGCCTCAAAGGAAAGGGTGCAGGTGCGTATATATGATGTTAACGGTAAGCAATACCTGCCGGGAAATATAAATATCAATGAACTTACAAATTTTGGTAACAGTCTTAAAGCAGGCGTTTACCTGTTGGAAGTAATACAGGGAAGCCAAAGAAATATTACACGACTCGTTAAGTTCTGATTATGTTTAATGGGAGGGAGGGGTCTGCCAATTATGGCGGCCCCTTCTTATTTTATATCAAAATCAACCGACACATTATTAGTTGTTGGATGCGATTGACAAGTGAGAATAAAACCCTGCTCAATTTCTTCTGGTTCCAGCGCATAGTTGACATCCATTTCAACCTTGCCTTCAATAAGCTTAGCCCTGCAGGTTGCGCACACTCCACCTTTACACGCATAGGGAAGATCAGCTCCTTGCTGCAAAGCACCATCCAGGATACTTGTTCCTTTGTAAGGAAGGTCAAATTCAAATGACCTGCCATCCAATTTTATTGTGATATTGCTCATCGGCCCCAGGTCCGCTTCCTGAATTGTTTCGGAAACTTTCTGCCCCGGCAGCTGGCCAGGCGTACTGAATAATTCAAAATGGATCTTCTTTTTATTGATTCCATTCTTTTCTAAAAAGTCACTGGCAGAAAAGATCATTGCTTCAGGGCCGCAGAGATAGATCGCATCAAAAGATTTGTAAGAGACAAGCTTGTCAAGTGCAGCTAGTTTATTTTCGTCTATCCTGCCGTAAAAAATATCAGCATCTGTTTTTTCACGGCTTAAAATATTAATGAAATTAAACCTCCGGATATATTTATTTTTTATGGCTTCCAGTTCTTCAAAAAATATAATTGAACTCCTGTTCCTGTTACTGTATATTAAAGTGAAGTTGCTGGTTGGTTGAAACTGCAGCGTATGCTTTATGATGGAAATAACAGGGGTGATGCCACTGCCTGCTGCTATTGCAAGATAATTGCCGGTTAATGCATCATTTATCCGGGCATTGAATTTTCCCGTTGGGGGCAATACCTCCAGTTCATCCCCCGCCTTTAATCCTTCATTAGCGAACTGGGAGAATAAACCTCCATCAACTTTTTTAATAGCAACCCTTAATTGTTTTTCATGAGGTGCAGCGCATATAGAATAAGAACGCCGAACCTCTTCACCTGCTATTGTTTTTTTTACAGTGATATTCTGGCCTTCCCGGAATTGAAACTCAGCAACGAGTTCAGCAGGTATATCAAAAGAAATGGATACACAGTCTGCGGTTTCTTTTCTTACGTCGTTGATCTTTAATGAATGAAAATGTACTGCCATTTTTTATCTTGTTAAGCCTTTTAATAGATGATTGACCATATCGTTTTCCAGTTTTTCAATGCTTACATTCTTTTTATGACTATGCCAAAATTCCAGGCCTCTTACTGCCGATAGGATCGTAAGCACAGCTACATATGGATGAATATCCTTAATCTCATTTTGATCTATTCCTGTACTTATCATGTCAACGAGTGCATTCTCATACAATTTTCTCTGGCTAAGGAAATTACTTAAATAAGGTTCCGGCAATTGTTTCCATTCATGATTTGCAACAAACACTTCATCATATTGAGCTGTCATCATGTGGATGTGAAAGCGAATAAGGTTTTCTAATTTGGAAATGCAATTCCCGCCTGAACTTTCAACCGCCTCCAGGTGCATATTGAAGTCGTTTGCAACCTTAAAGCAAATCGTTTGCAGAAGTTCACTTTTTGAGCCAATGTGGTTGTACAGGCTTGAAGCTTCCACACCAATACCATCTGCCAGTTCACGCATTGAGCTGGAGGCAAATCCTTTTTTTCTGAATAACCCTGCCGCCTTTTTTATAATAGCATCTTTCCTGCTGCCGTTGCCGGAGGCCTTAATTTTCGCCATGATGATTTACAAAACTAACGCTTATTAGTTTTTATGTTGGTTTTTTGGGGAAAATAACCGCTCCTTATGTCGGAAAGACGGTAAAAATATATTTTTTTTAAAAATTGGGTATTAAGCCAGTGATAAATGATTGATCAATATAAACCAATAGCAGTAAGGCTTTTGGAGAATTCGTCAGAAGTAAAAGGGACGGCAAATCCCCGGGAATAAAAAAAAATGCATTTATTGCTACATATTTCAAAAAAAAATTATGATAATTCAGGAAAAGTATTAATTTTACGTCCTGCCCCCAAAGAAGTCCTCTCCAATTCTATCTTATTTAAAGCTCACCCTGATGCATTGCATTTATTGCAATTAGCTAAACTTTTTTACAACATAATCATATCAGCATTTTGCTGCTATACCATATAATTTAAAACCGCCTCAAAAATTTTTCTTGTGGTTTCAGAGGTAAGCAAGGCCGGTGATTTTTATCACTGGCCATATTTTTTTCTGTATTTATTCATCTATGAAAAGGCTGTTATTACCGATATAACCCAAAACTACGAAGTGAAATATCATTATTTTGAGGGATGAGAAAGACCCGCGGGTATACCGTTGCTGTGCATGTTATCTGCTGGCTTATTTTTCTGAGCCTTCCGGCGGTTTTTGTTGCCGGCCATTCAGCAAATTCAAATTTTCTAAATTCATTAAAGTCTGTAGCCTGGTTATATTTTGCTTCATACATTTGCATTTTCTACCTGCACACATACTTTTTATTCCCGAAACTGTATTTCTTCAAAAGATATTTTTTATACGTCCTGAGCATTTTCATTTTAGCAACTGCCGTATTTTTTCTTCGTCCATTTGACAGGTTGATACATATAGAACGAAAAAAGGCTCATCGCACAGCTTACAACAATAAACTCATTCCGAACAATACATTACCTGCTGGTATAAATAAACTTTACAGAGACAGTTCCCGCAATAAGCTTTACGAGGAACGTGAACATATCGACCACGAAAGAACTGAGCGGGGGCTAATGGGACCCAGGTTGGATATTGTTAGCATCGTTCTTTTCATCCTTATCATCGCCCTTAGCACAACCATCATAGTAATTAAACGATGGCGCATTGCCGTTGAGCAGGCCGTGAGGGCAGAAACCGATAAAGCGATTGCAGAACTTGCAATATTAAAAGCTCAGGTCAACCCTCATTTTTTATTCAACACACTTAATAATATCTACGCACTTGCAGTGACGCATAGTGAAAAAACAGCAGAGAGCATTATGAAGCTATCCAATATCATGCGCTATGTAACGGACGATGCTAACGAAAATTTTGTGTCTTTGGTAAGTGAAACCAATTTTATAAGCGATTATATTGAATTGCAGCGCTTGCGCCTGGGATCAAAAGTTACTTTGGACTTCTCGGTTAATGGCAACCTGAACGACAAGGTTATTGCACCACTGGTGTTAATCACATTCATTGAAAATGTTTTTAAATATGGTATCAGCAACAGCGAGGCTTCTGGCATAACAATCGACCTTCGGACTTATAAGGACAGTATCGGTTTTTTTTGCCGCAATAAGCTATTTCCATTCAAGCACCAATTGGAAAGTACAGGCATAGGAATAAAGAACACAAGAAAAAGGTTAGAACATTTATATCCAGGCAAACATTCTTTAACAATCAAAGAAGAGGATGGGTTCTATTCTGTTCATTTAATATTACAATCTTAAATTGAAGTTATCATGGCAGAAACAATTCTTAAATGTGTTGCAATTGATGACGAGCCCCTTGCCCTTAGCCTGGTGAAACAATATATATCACGCATCCCTGCTATTGAACTGGTAAAAACATTCGACGATGCCGTTTCTGCTGCCGAATTCCTGCGCAACAATCAGGTTGATATTTTATTCCTTGACATTAATATGCCCGATATTTCGGGCATCGACCTGGCCCGCTCATTGGAAAATAAACCCTTTATCATATTTACCACGGCCTATAAAAAATTCGCTTACGAAGGATTTGAACTGGATGCTGTTGACTATTTATTAAAGCCAATTGAGTTCAGCCGATTTGCAAAAGCCGTGCAAAAAGCAATTGCGTTGCAACAACAAAAAAATTTCACCAAAACGCCGGAGGATGAATTTCTTTTTGTGAGATCAGAATACAGGATGTTGAAAATTGATCTTAACAGCATTGAATATATAGAAGGGCTTGAAGATTATATTAAAATTCATATCAGCAATTCAAAACCCGTACTAACGCTGATGACGATGAAGGCAGTATTGGAAAAACTTCCCCCGGCAAAATTCAAGAGGATCCATCGTAGTTATATCATAGCGTCGGCTAAGGTTGTATCAATACTAAACAAGAAAGTAACGCTTGCATCTTCAAAAGAGCTCCCGGTAAGCGATTCTTATATTGAGTTCATAAATGAATGGATGCAGCGTTCCCGTTAATAACGTTGCAGGGTGGGGTTCATTATGATGGGTGGCGCTGTGAAAACATTTTTGCTCAATGCACAGCGGCCACTTCAGATTAATTGCAATTTCCTTAATCTATCGCCTTATTCAAAAATCGCACAACCGGGTTCGCCGCTTCTAACAGCTTCACAATTTTTTTAAGCAAATTTTTATCCGTTACATCATCATCCGACAGCGGGCTTCTGATTACAAAGCTTTTAAGTTTTACATATTCTATTGCAGGGTTATCGTCGGAATAACCTTTAGGTGGCCTGGCCAGTTTGTTTGTCAGATCAAGGCCTTTTGCAAAATTCTTTTTGAAACCGCTACTGCTTAATATTTTTTTCCAGTCGTCAAGGTTATAATCTATCTCCTGCCTTATTTTAGCAAGGTCAGCGGGTTCGGGTTGCCAGATCCCTGCGGCAGCAAAACTCTTTCCTGGTTCAATGTGCAAATAATAACCAGCGCCGTTTCCTTTTTTACCTGCCTGATTGAAGTAAGCGGCCAAATTGTTTTTATAAGGGCTTTTGTTTTGGCTAAACCTAACGTCCCTGTTTATACGAAATGTGCAATTTTTTGCAAGCTGATCAGCAATGGCCGGATCAAAGCTGGCAATACCAGGAATTAGTTTTTCTACCAGCGAAAGAAAATCAGATTTTGCATCTTCATAAGCCGTACGATTTTTTTCAAACCAGGCCTTGTTATTATTCTTTTGTAGATTCTTTAAAAATTTTAATGTTGCAGGTTGAAGCATATCTAAAACTATTTGGGCAACGAATTTACCAATAAAAAAAGATCCCGCCATTTGGCAGGATCTTTATTATACTTTTTATCTTATTTGATTCTTCCCCAGTTCTCCCCGCTTTTAATTCTGTATAATGTCATTTCGCTCACACCATATTTTTCTGCCATTTGCTTGTAGGTTAATTTCCTTTTGGGATTTTTAATTGAGTCCTTAATAGTCTTAACCTGTGTGGCAGTGAGTTTTAAACCAACAGTACGGTTAGCCTGGCGTTTTTTATAAGCGATCTTTTGCGGGCTTGCCTGTTGGTGATCGGCTACTTCTTCCAGCGTAGCCCATTTAAGATTTTTCGAAACGTTATCCGTTTTTTTATGATTGGTATGAATTACGAACTTGTATTTAGGCGATTTTTTTTTGCAAAATAACTTAGCTACTTCCCTGTGTATATAAATGGTGCCATTTCCATCTTCTACATGAAGGTTTAATGTGCGGTACCCAGAGGTGAGTGAGCCGTTTAATAATTTACCGTCTTTCGCTATGCCTTCCGCATAACTTGCTGCACATCCTAAATTAGACACTGCATATTTTTTTCTCAATTGCTTGTGCCCGGTGAATTGCATTTGTTTCC
>JBDSBG010000025.1:0-45996 GCA_039921685.1 Ferruginibacter sp. | reverse complement strand
CCCAATGATACTTAAAAGTGAGAAGGGATTTAGAATTGATATATATGATCTGCCAGATGCTTTTTTTACTTTTTTTAAACTTTTAAAGCTTTGAATCACAATATAAATCCAAAGTATAAAAATGCTGTATGGAGCATACGTCAAATATTTTTGCATGATTATATTTAGATACGAATGCTGCATGGTAATTTCCGCTAACATATACATTGTTCCTTTTGTCTCAATGTGAATTTTTAAGCCTGCTTATGCGATGACTACGAAGAACAGGCAGCATTTTTATTTCTGATATTGCCAGTGCCGGATCTTTCCTTCTGCAAGCCATTCTAATGCAGTTGCCATCCTTTTATTTCTTTTTTCTTCTGTTTTTGCTTCTGTGATCCATGCTACATATTCTTTCCTGTTTGAAGGGGAGAAATTTTCAAACACCTGCAGCGCTTTTTTATTTTTACCGAGGGCCTTTTTAAAATAATCAGGCACTGGTATTTCTTTTTTCTCCGTTGATTTTGGCTTTGCAGGAACTTTGAGACCAAAGTCAGTTAGTTCCATTGCTTCCCTGATATAGGCCATTAATTTTTTATCAGAAGGTAGGTCTTCCAAAGAAGTGATCTTTCCAAAATGGCCCATCGATTCTTCAGAACGTGCCTTTTCAAGCAAGGCTTTGTCTTTCATCAATGATGCTTTCCAAAATCCCATAACTGCATGTTGTTTGAATGCAGCCATACTGCACATCATTTCATTTTTGTAATCAAAATGAGGAAAGCTCCACTTCATTTTTTCTTCTACATCCGGGCAGGTTTCATGAACAAGTTCACGAATATGATTCAATATTGGTTTGGCAAAATCTGCAGCTTTATTGATGTAAGCATCTATTTCTTTAATTTGTTTAGCCATAAAATAAAGAATTAAGGTGAAAGATGTCTGCTGTAAAACTCTTAGGTCATTTGAAATTACTGCTCACAACCAGGTCCTTCGTTCCCGGCGTGTACACATAAAACCCTTCGCCGCTTTTTATTCCAAGTTTACCTGCCATAACCATATTCACCATCAACGGGCAAGGGGCATATTTAGGGTTTCCGAAACCTTCCTGTAAAACTTTTAAAATACTAACGCATACGTCCAGTCCAATAAAATCTGCAAGCTGCAACGGGCCCATTGGATGTGCCATACCAAGCTTCATTACAGTATCGATTTCTTCAACACCCGCAACGCCTTCATACAAACTATAGATCGCTTCATTGATCATTGGCATTAAAATACGGTTTGCGATAAAGCCGGGGTAGTCGTTTACTGAGCATGGTATCTTACCGAGTTGTTTACTTAGTTCGATGATGGAATCTGTTACTTCTTTTTTTGTTGCGTATCCATTGATGATCTCTACCAGTTTCATCACCGGAACAGGGTTCATAAAATGCATACCAATTACCAGTTCGGGCCTTTTTGTAATGGCTGCGATTTTCGTAATTGAAATGGAGGAAGTATTTGTAGCAAGGATACATCCCGGGGGTGCATGTAAATCCAATTGTTTGAAGATCTCGAGTTTGAGTGCAACATTTTCAGTGGCTGCTTCTACAATAAGGTCAGCAGATTTCACACCAGTGGCGATATCTGCGACAATGCTAATATTGCCGAGAGTCTTTTTTTTCTGCTCTTCTGTTATTGAACCTTTGGCAAGCTGTCGATCAAGGTTTTTGTTGATCGTATCCAATGCTCTTTGCAATTGTGAAGGATTGGAATCAATGAGATTAACAACAAAGCCAGATTGGGCAAACACATGTGCAATGCCATTTCCCATTGTACCGGCACCGATGACCGAAATATGGCCCCCTCCGCTCCCGAAAGGAGAACTTAGGTTATTCATAATAGCGCCCTCCGCACCCGAAGGGTGAACCTGGTTACTCATAATTGAAGTTTATTTTTTTATTGAAGTATGGCTGCATGTTAATTATGCTGAATAAAGATTTAAAAGTACAAGTGAGCCTGCCTGACGGCCTGGCTACCGTCAGGCAGGTGATGTTGAATAATGTAAAAATGTTGATCAAAAAAAAATAAAATAATCTTTGCCGCAATCTTTCTTGTATCCTCCCCCTTCGGAGGAGATAAAAGGGGCTTTATTTAAACGCATTCAACCCTGTTACGTCCATTCCCGTTATCAACAAATGAATATCATGTGTACCTTCATAGGTGATCACACTTTCCAAATTCATCATGTGGCGCATAACCGGGTATTCGCCGGTGATACCCATGCCGCCAAGCATCTGCCTTGCATCCCTGCAAATATTGGTTGCCACTTCGCAGGCATTGCGCTTTGCCATGCTTACCTGTTGCGGTGTAACCTTTCCTTCATTCATCAATACACCAAGCCGCCAGTTTAATAACTGTGCCTTGGTGATCTCGGTAACCATCTCTGCTAATTTTTTTTGTTGTAGTTGAAAACCGCCAATGGGTTTACCAAACTGGATCCTTTCTTTGCTATATTCCAAAGCGATATAATAACAATCCATAGCTGCTCCAATAGCACCCCAGGCAATACCATATCTTGCTTTGGTAAGGCAGCCCAAAGGCCCTTTCAATCCTTTTACATTAGGTAAAATATTTTCTTTTGGAACTTTTACATTATCAAAGACCAACTCACCGGTGGCGCTTGCACGCAAACTCCATTTACCATGCGTTGTTGGTGTTGAAAAACCTTCCATGCCTCTTTCTACAATTACACCACGGATATCGCCTGCTTCATCTTTGGCCCACACAACTGCAACCTGCGAGAAAGGTGCATTGCTGATCCACATTTTTGCACCATTTAAAATAACGTGATCACCTGCATCTTTTATATTAGTAAGCATACCGCCGGGATCGCTGCCATGATTGGGTTCTGTCAATCCAAAACATCCAAGCCATTCACCACTGGCAAGTTTTGGTAAATATTTATTGCGTTGATCCTCGCTGCCATACTGGTAAATAGGAAACATGACCAAACTGCCTTGCACAGACGCAGTTGAACGAACACCGCTGTCGCCACGCTCTAATTCCTGCATCATCAATCCATACGAAATATAATCAAGCCCGCCACCGCCATACTGTTCAGGAACCGTTGGGCCAAAGCAACCGAGGTCACCCAATTGCTTTACGATCTGCTGTGGAAATGCTGCTTTTTGTGCATATTCTTCAATGATCGGCGAGATCTCTTTTTTTACGTAATTGCGTACACTTTCCCGGATAAGTTTGTGCTCTTCGGTAAGCAATTCATCTACATTAAAATAATCAGGGGATTGAAAATTGTCTGTTTTAGCAGCCATATAATAGTTTATAGTTAAGAGTTATGCTTTTATATTTTACCAGCATTTTATCGCTGCTCATCATCGTTGTGTCACTCACTTTTACTGAATACCTTTACTGAGCTAGCTAAAGAATGTATCCAACCTGGCAATTGCAACCTTTCGGCAGCCAAATAAACCGCAAATATAATTAGCTTAAATCAGATGTAAATGTTTTGTTTTAGCTGGCCCATGCCAGTCTTTTCTGCTATGATAAGCCCGGGAATTAAATGAAAAATCCAGCTTGAAATAGTGAGCGCATAGAACAGCCTGGTTATTATGAAAAAAAGGCAAGTAATATTCCCTGCCTTTTGTATTTTTAATAAAATTATCTGCTATGCGCCAGTCAAATAAACTCCTGCTTGTCTTTTTCTTCGTCATTTGCAGGGCCACTGGTATTTTTGCCCAGGCAGACCAGGCCCCGGCTGAGTTAAAAACGGAGCCACCTGTAGTTAAAGCGGATGATGTAAATAAAGTTGAAAATAAGATTGATCAATACTGGTTTGTGATCCTGAAAACCGGCCCAAAACAGGACTTTGATTCAACCCGTAAAGCAAAATTATTTGAAGGACATATGGCCAATATGGGCAGGCTTTACAATGATGGGATTTTAAAAGTAGCAGGGCCATTTGGGAAGAATGATTT
Organism: Ferruginibacter sp.; assembly: GCA_039921685.1. Taxonomy (GTDB): domain Bacteria; phylum Bacteroidota; class Bacteroidia; order Chitinophagales; family Chitinophagaceae; genus Ferruginibacter. Next base: position 42,040 of record JBDSBG010000025.1, on the reverse strand, counting down.
TAAATGGCGTGGCATTTTTATTTTTGATTGTAAAACAAAGGAGGAAGCAGAGAAAATTGCTTCTTCTGACCCGGCGATTGCAGCTGGTTTATTTGCAGTTGATATTGTTCCCTGGTACAGCGAACCTGTTGGAAGTTTTGTTCACGGCAAACCCAAAACCCAAGCCGATGTCGATAATAAATAAAATAAGAGGCCTGATCATTTTCTTTATGATCGGATCTTTGTTAAGTGGCATCACAGCCTTCCCCATCGAATCTGAATTAGCCTGGCTGCTCAATCATTCAGCATTGATACCGTCTTCAATGATGGAGTGGCTGCAAACCTGCTATGATGCGATCAAGACTACCAATGCCAACTATCCAATGCTTGCATATGGTTACGATTGGCTGGGGTTTGCACATATTTTAATTGCTATGGCTTTTATCGGGCCATTGAAACACCCTGTAAGAAATCTGTGGGTGATTGAATGGGGTATATTGTGTTGCATCGCCGTAATACCCATGGCTTTTATTGCCGGCCCGGTGAGGTATATTCCTTTTTTTCACATTCTTGTTGATTGTTGTTTTGGCATTATTGGAATGATTCCATTGCTGATATGCAGGAACCTGATAAAAAAGATATCTTAAATGGCGAGCTGTTCTTACCTGGCATTGGGCGATAGTTATACCATAGGCGAGCAGGTATTGCTTGCCGATAGTTTCCCCTACCAGTCGGTACAGCTGCTCCGGCGTAAGAATAGGAAATTTGATTTCAACGCACCCGAAATCATCGCTAAAACAGGATGGACAACTGATGAGCTTGCTGCCGCTATTGGGCAAACTACATTGCTCAGCAAATACGATTTTGTTAGTTTACTCATTGGCGTTAATAATCAATACAGGGGAAGGACTGTTGAAAATTACAAAGAGGAGTATGAATCACTGTTACAAAAAGCAATTCAATTTAGTGGTAATGAACCCAGGCATGTATTTGTATTAAGCATTCCCGATTGGGGGATCACTCCTTTTGCTGCAGAACGTGATAGCAGTACCATTGCGAAAGAAATTGACGCTTATAATTCGGCTTGTAAAATTATAACTGAGGGCCTTCATTGTCATTTTATTGATATCACAACATCTTTACGGATCGATGGCAGGCAAACCGATTTCCTTGCTGCCGATGGGTTGCATCCTTCCGGAAAGGAATATGCGAAATGGGCGGTTCAACTTTCAGAAGCAGTTTCGCTTAATCTATAGTTTGTTTGTTCTTCCTGAAGCGTTTGGCAATTGTTTCAAGTTTAGTGTCGGATAGTGAAGAGGTTTTTCGGAGTATATCAATAAATGCCGCAAGCTCATTTTCACTGGAAGGGTAGCTAATATTTTCGCCGGGCTGGTCTTTTGAAATACCTGGTTTACGAATATAACTGTCAGCTAGAAGTTTCCCATTTTTATCAAGAATCAGCCAAAAGGGCAAGCTCGCTTTTTCGCCAAGGTATTTCCTCTTAATAATATCAGCGCCGGGATTTTCAAGGTCTTTTTTATCTTTTGATTCTTCAACATCGAGCCACACCACAACATAACTGCTTTCAAATATTTTTTTGCAGGTTTTGTCATTCATTGCCTTATCCATTTTATGGCACCAGCCATTCCAACTTGCATGGAAGACAACAAAGAGGTTTTTATTTTCTGCAACGGCTTGCCTGTACGCAGCATTTAAGACAGTATCCGCATCAGGAACAGCGTCCTGTGCATTCACAAAATTCGTAGCAAGTAAGAATACAATGATAAGTGATAATAATTTCATGCAGAAACTTTTTTATTGTAGATTGTTTTCAAGCATTAAAATTTAATGATTCATTACTGTCGTAATTTTTCTAACTAACAGTATCCCTATTTTTAATTTTCGCCATAGGGCTTCACAAAATTTGCAACATCCTTTGCTTTAGTATTCCCTCCATTTCTGCCTGGTACTGCAATGCAATCTCTCTTGCTTCAGCAGCAAAATTGTCTTTATTTCCTGCATATATAATTGCCCTCGATGCATTCACAAGCAGTCCGCAGTCTTTGTTCATGCCGTGTTCAGAAACGTCGGCCAGGCTTCCTCCCTGGAAACCTACACCGGGAACCAATAAAAAATGTTCTGGTATTATCCGGCGTATATTGATCAGCTCTTCCGCTTTTGTGGCACCCACTACAAACATCAGGTTATTTTTATTCCCCCAGCTGCTAACTGTTTTTAAAACCTTTTCATATAACATTTCACCGGCACCGTTTTGTCCTTCAGCATTTCTTTTTTCCTGACTTACGACATCTTTTTGGCCCTGGTTTCTGTCCCCACTAACTACCTTCAACATTTCAAAATCAGAAGCCCCTTTGTTGCTCGTCAATCCAAGTACGATCGTCCATTTATTTTCATATTCTAAAAAGGGGCGAATGCTGTCTTCGCCCATATAAGGCGCAACAGTGATGGCATCAAAATTCATATTCTCAAAAAATGCTTTTGCATAGTAAGACGAAGTGTTGCCGATATCAGCCCTTTTTGCATCTGCTATTTTGAAGTGCGTTGCGGGAATGTAATTCAAGGTATCCTCCATTGCCTGCCATCCTTTTATTCCCATTGCTTCGTAAAATGCGGTATTGATCTTATAAGCCACGCAAAGATCTTTGGTTGCATCAATGATCTGTGTGTTGAATTCAAAAACTGCATTTTGGCTTCCATGCAAATGTTTGGGAATCTTTTCAAGGTCGGTATCCAAACCTACAGTGAGATAAGATCTTTTTTCCTTTATCTGTTCTATTAAGATGTTTCTATGCACGTTAAGTTATGATAAATTTAAAATGATGAGTGAGAATTCCCAATGAACCATTGATCCTTAATGTTTATTTATAATCGTTGTTCCATTTCTTTTGCCACAGCAGCAGACTGGCTATCACCTCTTTCATGCAAATGACCTGCAATGCCCTTTCTTGTATCAGCATCATGATTTTGACTTAGTTTAAAAACATTGTCGAAGCTTATCACTTCAATTTCAAAACCCACAATTGCTTTCATTAATCGCTGTACATATTCCTCCGGTAATTTGTCAAATGAAGCTGCTGTATCAGCGCCTTCATACTTCCCGGTGATTGCCTGAAGTGCTTTATAGGTTCCTTCATCATCGGTAAATTTTATTTTCCCTTTTGCATGGACAGAAATATAATTCCAGGTGCTTGCAACAGCAGGATTTGGATACCAGCTCGCACTCACGTATGCATGCGGGCCATTAAAAACCACCAATACGTTTTCATTTTTTTCAAATGCCTTGTGGTGATCTGTCTGCTTCATAAGATGGCCACTTAAAAACAACCTGCCATCATCTCTCATTTCGACTGCAAGTGGTAGGTGAGACGCAACCGGGTATTCGTCACCGAAGCCGGTGATAACAGCGAAAGAATTTTCTTTCATGAATGCGATCACTTTTTCCTTGTCCTCTTCTGTAAAATAGGGAAGTTTGTACATATCAATAAGCTAATCATTTAAGTTATTCCTGGCCGATCGTTAACCTTGTTCTTCGATTTTTTTAAGGATCATTTTTTCAATCTCCTCATGCTGCCAGTTATCTTCAATACCAGGTAGCGACATTACATCCTGCATAATTTTTTCCTGCATAATTCCATTTTTTAATGCCTCACTATACCTTATATGCGGACTAAAAGTTACCTGTGCATATGCCGGGATCCATTTGCCGGGATATTTTTTGCTTACGTTTGCTTCAATCTTTTTCTGCAATAGAAATTTAGGGTCACCAACCTTGTCACGCATTTCAACAAAATTATTGATGGCAAGATCTGCAATAGCATCTGCATCTGGTTTGCGCAATTGTTGAAATTCGTTGAGGATCTTTTCCCAATTTTCGTTGTGCTTGTCTATTAATGAATTTAAAACGGAGCAATCTTCAAACCCACAATTCATCCCCTGGCCAAAGAAGGGAACAATAGCGTGTGCTGCATCACCAATCAATGCAAACTTGTCATCCCTGATCCAGGGAAAACATTTCACCGTTACCAGGGAAGAAGTTGGGTTACTGAAAAAATCCTCTTGCAGCGTTGGCATTAGTTTGGAAACATCGCCAAAGGTTTCATCAAAAAATGCCTGAACTTTTTCTGTTGTATCAAGCGTTTTAAAAGATGGTTCTCCTTCAAATGGGAAAAATAAGGTGCAGGTGAAGCTGCCGTCAGTATTAGGCAATGCGATCATCATGTAATTTCCTCTTGGCCAAATATGCAATGCATTTTTTTCCAGGAGAAAATTTCCATCATTGCCTGCCGGAATATTTAATTCTTTGTAGCCAAAATTAATATAATATTGTTCGTACTGAAACCGGTCATGCTGTAATTGATGGGTTAGCCTTGCTGCCGAATATGCACCGTCGCTGCCAAAGATGAGGTCTGATTTTATCGAGCTGGAGCTTTCATCGTTTGAAAAATATATTTCATTGTTTTTCCAATCAATGGAATCACATCTTTCATTAAAAAAAATATCTACACCATTTTGTTCAGCAAGATCCATAAGTTTGCAATTCAACTCTCCCCTCGATACAGAGTTGATGAATTGTCCTTCCTTTCCATATGGCTGATAGGGGGTGCTTCCGTCAGCAATGTGCATTTGGCGACCATGCATGGGGATTGCAATCTTTCTGATCTCATCCATAATACCTACTTCTTCCAGCGCCTTGATGCCGCGATCACTTAGAGCAAGATTGATTGAACGGCCAGCGATCATTGTTGCCTTACGCATGTCGTGCCTGCGCTCATAAATGCAAACCTTGTATCCTCTCTTAGCCAGGTAGATCGAGAGCAATGAACCTACAAGTCCTGCACCGATGATCGTTATGTTTTTCCTCATTGGATAATTTTAAAGTTTATAGTTATGAATATTCTTAAGATTTTAGAAAGCCATCTGCACATTATAACGTTACTGACCAGTGAATAGTTGATTAAATGGAAACGATCCTTAACCCATAACATTACTGCTTACTCCTTTGCTCATCGTTGAAATAATGTCGCCAAATTTATAAATATCTTCAAAGCTATTATACAATGGAACAGGGGCAACACGAATAACATTTGGTTCCCTCCAGTCTGCGATCACTCCAGCTTTGATCAATGCATCAAAAATTTGTTTGCCGTCTTTGAGCATCAGCATAGAAACCTGGCAACCTCTCTCTGCTTCGTTTCTTGGCGTGATGATCTCTATTATCTTATCGGAGGTTTGCTTATTCAATTCATCCAGGATGTATATTAGGTAGCTGCTGAGAGCCTTTCCTTTTTGAAAGATATTGTTCATGCCTGCTTCTTTAAAAAGATCCAGTGATGCTTTATGAGCAGCCATGCTTAGCACAGGTGCATTACTCAATTGCCATCCTTCTGCCGTTGGAATGGGATCAAAATCCTTTTCCATTTTAAAACGCTGTTCTTTATTATGGCCCCACCAACCTGCAAGCCTTCTCATCTTCTTATCAGCAATATGTCGTTGATGGATAAACGCTCCTGCAACGCCTCCGGGCCCGCTGTTTAAATATTTGTAACTGCACCAGCAGGCAAAGTCAATATCCCAATCGTGCAATTTTAGTTCGATATTACCAGCTGCATGGGCAAGGTCAACGCCAGAATAAGCTCCTTCATCATGTGCAGCCTTGCAAATTGCTTTCATGTCGAATACCTGGCCACTATAATAATTTACACCACCAAATAAAACGAGCGCCGTTTTTTTGCCATGCTTTTTGATGGTCTTTAAAATATCTTTTGTGCGGATGGAGTTTTCGCCCGGCCGGGGTTCTACTTCTATTATTGTTTTATCGGGATCAAAACCATGTAACTCAACCTGCGATCTTATTGCATATTGATCGGAAGGAAATGCTTTCGCTTCACAAATAATTTTAAATCGTTTTTTGTTGGGCCGGTAAAAACTGATCATCAACAAATGAAGATTTACAGTTAACTGGTTCATCGCAACGATCTCTTCCGGTAATCCGCCAACAATATCTGAAAGCAGTCCGGGAAACATTTCATGATAGTTTAACCATGGATTCCTCGAATGCAAATGCCCTTCCACGCCGTAGTTGGCCCAATCTTCCAGTTCATTTAACACATAATCCTGCGTATGTTTTGGCTGTAGCCCCAATGAATTCCCAGTGAGATATATGGAATCTTTTCCGTTTACCATTGGGATGTAAAACTTATCCCTGAAACTTCTTAAAGGATCATTCCCATCTAAATATTGCGCATAGTCCAGCGTATTCCTGTACTTCAAATCAAGTCCAACTTTCATTTCCATAACCGTCATTATTTTTAAATAGTAGCTATTACTTTCAGTTCAATGCAAATAGGAGTGGGCAGGCTTTTTACTTCCACTGTTGTCCTGCATGCTTCCACGTCCTTAAAATATTCTGCATACACTTTGTTATAAATAGGAAAATCCTTTTTCATGTTTGTAAGGAATACGGTAACGTCAATGATCTTATCCCAGCTGCTGCCGCTGGCTTCCAATACTGCCTTTACATTTGCAAAAACGGAATGGCATTCGGCTTCAATATCGTATTTTAAAATATTTCCTTCCCCGTCCAGTTCTAACCCGGGAATATTATTGTCAACGGCACTGCGGCTACCGATGCCCGATAGGAACAACAGGTCTCCTACTTTTCGGGCATGGGGATATGCGCCGAGGGGTTGGGCGGCTGTATCAGTTTTGACGATATTGTTTGGTGTTTGTTGTTTGGTGTTATGGTTCGTTCTATTCATAAATTTTTGCCCTTTAAAGCTGGTCTTATTTAAATACTGCATAAATGCAGCTGTCTTATTTCCAACTTTTATTGTAACCGTGTTTAATTTGTCAAATTCATCTTTTTCAATATGTCCTTTGTCAAAAGAGCGAATCAATTGTGATTGCAGTTCTGCGGCTGAGGCCTTGGAAATACTCAAAAACTGAACAAACTCTAACCTGCTTCCTCTGCCAAATCCTTCTGCTATGTTATCCATAATAGATCCTGCCGATCTTGTCATTTGATCTTTCAATGCAAAATCCTTTGATAAAGAACCAACCTTCGTTATTTCAAATATGTCTTTATTCAATTGTCTTGCAAGTTGCCAAATTTCTAAATCTTCAAATTTTGTGATGGTGGCCATAGCTAATATTTAAAGCCTTAAACCTACAATTAAACTTGTCAAAATTGAAGGAAACACCAAACGAAAAACACCAAACTTTTGTGTTGTTAAAACTCAATACACACGTTCTTCGCTTCCGTAAAAAACCTTAACGCTTCCCAGCCACCTTCTCTTCCTACGCCACTGTTCTTAACACCTCCGAAGGGAGTTCTCAGATCCCGGTGCAGCCAGCAATTTATCCAAACGATTCCACTTTCAATTTTACCTGCAACGATATTGGCTTTAGAAATATCCTGTGTCCATACAGTGCATGCAAGTCCGTATGATGTTGCATTTGCAAGCCGTAAGGCTTCATCAACAGAATTGAAAGGTTGCAATGTAACAACAGGCCCAAAGATCTCTTCTTTATTTGTTTTACAATCAGGGCCAAGGTTTTCAATAATTGTTGGCTCAATAAAATAACCCTCTGCACATCTCCCTTCTGGTTTGACCGCTTTGCCACCTGTTAAAATCGTTCCGCCTTCCTGCCTGGCAATCTCGATACAGTTCATTACTTTATCAAAATGCAATTTACTTACAATGGCTCCTTGCCTTGATGTTTCATCAAGCGGGTCGCCAACTTTCAGTTGCCGGGTTCTTTCTATGAACTCCGTTTTAAATTTCTCATAGATAGATGCTTCAATCAGAATCCTGCTGCCACATAAACAAATTTGTCCCTGGTTGCTGAAGGATGAACGTACAGTAGTCTTCATCATTTTCTCCCAATTGCAATCTGCAAAAATGAGGTTTGGGTTTTTGCCACCTAGTTCCAGAGATAATTTTTTAAACATCGGTGCGGCCACTGTCGCAATATGTTCACCAGCTCTTGTACTTCCTGTAAAGGAGATGGCCTTGATGTCGGGATGTTTCACGATCGCTTCGCCACAATGTGGGCCATTGCCCTGTATGATGGTCAACACGCCATCAGGCAACCCCGCTTCCTTGCAAATTTTTGCAAGGAGGAAAGAAGTAACCGGGGTCACTTCCGAAGGTTTTGCTATAACACAATTTCCGGATGCGATGGCAGGTGCAATCTTCCAGGTAAATAAATATAATGGTAAGTTCCATGGTGAAATGCAACCAACAACACCGATCGGTTGACGCAGTGTATAATTAATCGCTTTGTCTTCCATGCTATGGCTTTCTGCAGCAAAGTGCATGATCGCTGTAGCAAAAAAACGGAAGTTGGAGGATGCCCGTGGGATATCAACTTGTTTGCTTAACCAAAGCGGCTTGCCGTTATCGTTGGACTCTGCCAGCGCCAAAATATCTAAATTCTCCTCAATTAGTTCTGCAATGCGGTTTAGTATTTTAAATCTTTTTTCCAGCGGCATAACCGACCATGATGGAAATGCTTTTTGTGCTGATATCACCGCAGCTTCAACATCTTTCTCAGTACTGTCCGGGATTTGGCCGGATACCTTTCCCGTTGCAGGGTTTATATTGTCAAGGTAAAGGCCACTCACCGGGTTAACAAATTTTCCACCAATGAAATTCAGGAGTTGATAAGGAGTATCAAGTTGCATGGGTTAAAGGTAAATAATTCTGAGGTCTGAATTAAGTCATAATAGCCTTTCCCTGCGGAATTCAGAATTCATGCCGTATTTTCTTAACTTACGGCTCTAAATTTCAAACCATGGCAATTGCAGCAGCCTTTAACCTGAAAAAATGGATCGACGAACATCGTCACGAACTAAAACCACCAGTAGGAAATAAATGTATTTATAAGGACGCAGAAAATTTTATCGTAATGATTGTTGGTGGGCCCAATTCCCGCAAAGATTATCATTATAATGAAAGCGAGGAACTGTATTACCAGGTGGAAGGGGATATTGTTGTGAAAATAATTGAGGATGGACAGCCGCGTGACATACACATCAATGAAGGTGATATGTTTTTATTGCCGCCAAAAACACCTCATTCGCCCCAGCGTGGCCCAAATACGGTTGGGCTTGTAATTGAAAAAGTAAGAGAGACAGAAGAAGATGGGTTTTTATGGTACTGCGAAAACTGCGGCAATAAATTGTATGAAGAACATTTGCACGTATCCGATATTGTTACACAATTACCACCGGTGATGGAAGGTTTTTATGGTGATGATAACAAACGCACTTGTACAAAATGTGGGTCAGTGATGGCGCCACCGGTTAAGAAGGGATAAACGAGTCACGGGACACGAGATGCGAGATTCGGAATACGTGATCCCGAATCCCGAATCTCGTATTCCACCTTCGCATTTAGGAAAGTAACAAATCATGAAGATCGACATTCACACACATATCATGCCCGACAAAATGCCCAACTGGGTACAAAAATTTGGCTATGGGGAATTTATACATTTGGAGCATCGTAACTGCAAGGCCTGCATGATGAAGGGAGATAAGCTATTTCGTGAAGTGGAAGAAAATTGTTTTGACGCTGGTATAAGGCTTAAAGAAATGGACGAGACCAAAGTGGATGTCCAGGTGCTGTCAACCATTCCTGTTTTATTTAATTATTGGGCAAAGCCGAAAGATGGGCTTGAAACCTCAAGATTTTTTAATGATCATATTGCTGATACAGTTGTAAAGGATTCAAAACATTTTATTGGTTTAGGAACCATCCCTTTGCAGGACATTGATCTTTCTATCTCAGAAATGGAGCGTTGTATTGGTGAATTGAAAATGCCAGGCCTCGAGATCGGTAGTAATATCAACGGAAAAAATTTAGGGGACGAATATTTTTTCCCCTTTTATAAAAGAGCAGAAGAATTAGGCTGTGCCCTTTTCATTCATCCATGGGAAATGATGGGTGAGAATCAAATGCAGAAATATTGGCTTCCATGGCTGGTTGGAATGCCTGCTGAAACCTCACGAGCCATTTGCTCGATGATATTCGGAGGGGTGATGGAAAAATTCCCGGGATTAAGACTGGCATTTGCACATGGTGGTGGTTCATTTCCAATTACCATTGGCAGGATCGAACATGGTTTTAATGTAAGGCCTGATCTTGTTGCCATTGATAATCCGGTCAACCCAAGAGATTACATAGGAAAATTCTGGATTGATAGCCTGGTACATGATGAAAAAGCCATGCAGTTTATCATCGACGTTATGGGAGAAGATAAAATATGCCTTGGTAGCGACTATCCATTTCCGTTAGGGGAGCACTACCCGGGCAAACTTATAGAATCCATGAATCTTCCCCAGGTACTTACTGATAAACTTAATTATAGAAATGCTGCTGATTGGCTGGGGATCGGGGATCGGCAATCGGGAATGGGGATTAACTAGCTGCATTTGGCAATAGGTGAATAGGTGAGAGGGCACTATTGAAAGCACAAAGAATATCTTATACACTTTAAGTACCTGAGTTCCCCTCTAACCCTAAACCCTAAACCCCAAACCCCAAACCCCAAACCCCAAACCCCAAACCCCAACCACACCTCACCGCCTCGCTGTTAAATCTTTGTTAGGGCACAATAAACCTTCCGCATTTTACTTTCTTATATTATTCATTTCACCAAATCCCACACTATATCACAATTGTACATTGGAGTTTTTATTTATCACTTAAATAGTTTCCAATGTTTGCAACTAGAATTACTTGCTCTGCCATTTTTAGTTTTTCCATTCTTATTGCTTACGATTCATTTTCCCAATCGGGCGTGATACCTAAGTATGAAGCTGGAATAAATCTCGGTGCATATATCTACCAGGGGGATCTCACGCCACACAGGTTTGGAAGTGTTGAAACAGTGCAACCTGGGATCGGTATTTCGGGGACCCGGATTTTGAATGAAAGATTTTCTGTGAGGGCGATGTTTGTTTTTGCAAAGCTTGCTGGCAATGAATCTATCTATCCCATTCCGGACTGGAGGCAGCAACGTAATTTCTCTTTTACAAGTTCTGTTAAAGAACTGGGGCTTTCATTTCACTGGAATCTTTTCGGAACAAACTATGAAGCCGTGCGATATGAACCCTATGTTTTTGCAGGAGCTGCAGTTGCAATAATAAACACAAACAGAAATTACACTAACGTAAACTGGTCGTATTTTGGTGAGCTATCAGAAGTGCAAACTGGTCTTGCTGCTGATGTGATAAGGCCATCAAGAAAAATAATTCCCGTTGCCCCCGTTGGAGCAGGTTTGAGGTACAATGTTTCCAATAGAATTGTACTGAACCTCGAAGGAGCTTATCGTTTTATGCACAATGATTATGCAGATGGATTTAGTAAATCAGCGAATCCAAAGTTGAGCGACCACTATTACAGCATTAGTATTGGTGCTTCCTATAAGTTTTTTACGAAAGAAAAATATGGGTGTAAGGCAACGAATGGATTTCAGCTGTAATTTGTGAATGGTGAATAGTCAATGCTGAAACTGCATTAATTTCAACTTATTCATCAAACAATAATGTACTGAAAGAAAAATTAAACACTCCAATGATTTCACCATTGACTATTCACCATTCACTTCATCATTCGTTAAACAAATTCGGATAATCAGAAATGATCCCATCAACCCCCATCTTTTTTAATTCGTTGATTTTTGCTTTGTCATTTACCGTCCAGGGAATTATTTTAATTTGTTGGCCGTGGCAGTTTTTTATGAGTATGTCTGTAACCAAACCAAAATCAGGACTATAAATAGTGGGTGTAAATCCAAGGTCTGCCATTTGTTTTCTGAAAGAACGGCGATCCAGTTCCTCTATCAGTAATGAGGTTTTAATTGCCGGATACTTTTTATGCAGGTACTGTAAGGTGCGCAGATCAAAAGATTGAATAATAACCCTTTCTTCAACCCCCTTTTCAATAATCACAGCCATTAGTTTATCTACAAATTCCTGCGGCCCCGGGTGGAATTTATTATCGGTTTGTACTGTTGTTTTTGTTTCGATGTTGAATAAAGGCATTGGTCGCCGTCTTGTCATCATGAATGTCATAACGGAATCCAGCAGGTCAGTTAAGAGAGGCTTTGATTCTTTTATTTTTTGTTGATCAGGAAAAAGCGGATGAGGTTTTAGTCCAACATCAAATTTTTGTACTTCCTCGTAAGTCATTTTATAAATGTTGAAATTCTTTTCATCCGCTTCATTTATAAATGTGCCGTCTGGTTTGGTTGTGATCTCGTGGTTAAAAAATGGTTCATGAGATAAAATAGCTTTTCCATCTTTAGTAAAAACAATATCCATTTCCAATGTGGTTGCACCCAATTCCAGCGCATGGAGCATGGCGGGAATCGTGTTCTCAGGCATCAAGCCCCTGCAGCCACGGTGTCCTTGTTTATCAAACGAACCTGCGCCATCTAATGGAGCATTTTGTATTTTTTCTCCTGACTTCATTTTGTTACTGCTGTTGCATGCCTGCAACACAAATACCAATAATAATAATGATTTTGAAATGTTATTCATGTGCTTGAGGTGAGAGTTGAGTAATGTTATTCGGTACAAGTGAGTAACCCCGGGTCCACAACGTTCGTCAGGGCAGGAGTAACGACGATGACCACAGCTGAAAATGTGGGTAAAAAAATATTGCGTTTCTACTCCACGATCGATCCCTGCTCCAGTATGCACGGGTGCTTTACACCAATACCTCCTGTATCTCCGTTGCCGCCATATTTGCATTTCTCATTGCAATGCCACGGGCAGCATTACCCGCAAATTCTTCAAATGCTTTTTTGCTGATCTCATCATCACTTATCATGATGGGAACACCAATGTCGCCTCCTTCACGGATGGATTGTACCAAAGGAATTTGACCAAGAAAAGGAATGTCAAACTCCTCAGCTAAATTCTTTCCACCATCTTTTCCAAAGATGAAATACTTATTATCGGGTAACTCTGCAGGAGTAAAGTAACTCATATTTTCCACTAAACCGATGATGGGTACTTTTAACTGAGCCTGCCCAAACATTGCTACACCTTTCTTTGCATCAGCAAGGGCAACAAGTTGAGGTGTTGTTACAACGATCACACCGGTAACAGGCACCGTTTGAACTATGGTAAGATGTATATCGCCTGTTCCAGGTGGCATATCAATAATTAGATAATCAAGCTCACCCCAGTCAACATCGCTTACAAACTGGCGGATAGCACTGCTTACCATTGGGCCCCGCCATACCACTGCTTGTTTTTCGTCGATCAATAAACCAATGCTCATTACTTTGATCCCAAATTTTTCAATTGGTACGATCAGCCCCTTACCTTCACCGTTATCCTTCATCATAGGCCGGTCGCCACGAATGCCAAACATGATATGCTGGCTGGGCCCGTAAATATCTGCATCCATCAACCCCACTTTTGCCCCGCCCTCTGCCAATGCCAATGCAAGATTTGCTGACACAGTACTTTTGCCCACACCGCCTTTGCCACTCACTACTGCAATGATATTTTTTACGCCGCCTAAAATTGTTTTTGCATCTTTCCTGTTGCTGCTTGTATTGCTCGTAAAATTTACGGTTACCTCAGCTTCTTTATTAACCAATATTTTTATTGCATTGATACATGCATTTTTGATCATCTCTTTTAACGGGCATGCGGGAGTTGTGAGCACTATGGTAAAAGAAACATTATTGCCTTTCACTAAAACGTCTTTCACCATGTTGAGCGTCACAAGGTCCTTACCAAGATCTGGTTCCTGCACATTGCTCAAAGCCTTCATTATATCATCATTCGTCATCGTTCAATTATTTGTTAAAAAGCTTTTGTAAACCTCAAATTTAAACATTGAACCCCTTACTTTGTTCATCATTTGGGAAATGTTGTATTTTTGACTGCCTTGTAGTTCTCTTTACAGCATTTATTTTCTACAAAACAGGGTTGATCTTAGAAGCAAATACATGAATAAAAACTTTTACATATTCCTTCTTTTTATTGGCTTAAATTTTTTTTCAAAGACTGCCCTGGCGCAATTTGAAAATTTTAAGGATTCGGTTGTCCAGCTTTACGGTGTGGTGATGACAGCCGATAGCCTTAAAGGGGTACCTGCAGTTAGTATCATGGTAAAGGGCCAGAACCGCGGAACGATCAGCAATGACAACGGCGTTTTCAGCATCGTGGTAATAAAAGGGGATTCCATCATATTTTCAAGTGTGGGCTTTAAAAGCAAACTTGTTGAAATACCAAAAGACCTCAAAGGAAATCAGCATAGTATCATACAATTAATGGTAAATGATACCATCTTTCTCCCTGCAACAATCATTAAACAGCGACTGACCAGGGAGCAATTTGCCCGTGATTTTGTAAGTACAAAAGTTCCTGACGATGAGATAGCGATTGCCAGGAGCAACAATGATGCGGCAACCCGGCGGGCACTCATGTCTTCATTACCGCTGGATGGAAGAGAAGCGTCCACCCAATACATGCGACAGGAACAAAAAAAATTATATTACTCAGGGCAGGTCGCCCCACAAAATATCTTCAATCCCTTTGCCTGGGCCGAATTTATTAAGGCATGGAAACGCGGTGATTATAAGAAGAAGTCTTAGTTATTTATTGCCGATATTGCCGTTGGCTTAATCTATTGCCGTTGGCTTAATCTATTGACGTTGGCTTAAGCCAATGGCAATAGATTAAAAAAGTTTTTCCCCTTTCATTTTTTTTCCAATCTTTGCAGCCTTCAATAGTAAGCAATATGATTCTCTAATTTTGTTCTTGTTTAGTACAGGAACCTTTGCATAATATCTTCCAGCGAATAATACCGCTGACTATTTCTATTCGCTTTTATTTTAATTTCTTAATTTTTAATTCTTAATTCGCATATGTCATCATATCGTTTATCAAATATATGGTCCATTCTTCGCCAATCATTAAATGGTGAACAGATGGATTACACAACGGGCAGCATTCGAAAAGCTGTAATTTTATTAGCTATCCCCATGATGTTGGAGATGTGCATGGAAAGTGTGTTTGCTGTTGTTGATATTTTTTTTGTAAGCCACCTTGGCAAACATGCCACTTCAATAGTTGGCCTTACTGAATCTGTGATCACCATTGTATATTCCATTGCAATAGGATTCAGTATGGCTGCAACAGCCATGGTTGCAAGGCGTATTGGTGAAAAAGATCCTGAAGCTGCAGCAAAAGCAGGGATGCAATCTATCATTGTATCAATTATTGTTACATTACTATTAAGTGCGGCTGGATTTATTTATTCAGAAGATATTCTCAGGTTAATGGGCGCAGAACCAGAGGCCATAGCTACTGGTATAAACTATACACGAATTGTGATTGGTGGAAGTATGGTAATCATGTTATTGTTTCTCATCAATGGTATTTTTCGGGGAGCAGGAAATGCGATGATGGCGATGAAGAGTTTATGGATCGCCAATATCTGCAACATTATTTTATGTCCTCTGTTTATTCGGGGCCTGGGGCCGATTCCCGCATTTGGTGTAGTGGGAGCCGGCATGGCAACAACTATTGGAAGAAGCTTTGGCGTTATTTACCAGGTTTATCATTTGTTCAACGGAAAGAACATTATAAAATTTACCAAAAAACATTTAGCGCCCGATTGGAAACTCATTCGCTCTGTATTCGATATTGCCTGGCCGGCAACATTGCAGTTCCTTATCGGATCGGGAAGTTGGATCGTACTGGCAGCCCTTGTTGCGAATACTGGTCACAGTGAGGCATCAGCAGGATACCAGATCGCCATCCGGATCGTGATTTTTTTTATTTTACCAGCCTGGGGAATGAGCAATGCTGCGGCAACGCTGGTGGGGCAAAACCTTGGTGCCAAACAGCCCGGAAGAGCAGCGGAGTCTGTTGTCAAAACAGCAAAATACAATGCGATCTTTATGGGGACAGTTTCAGTTATACTCATTGTCTTTGCTGATCCTATCATTTCTTTTTTTACAAAAGATGAAATGGTAAAAGGCTATGCAATTGATGCAGTGAGAATCGTAAGCGCCGGTTATTTCTTTTATGGTGTGGGGATGGTAATGATCAATGCGTTTAACGGTGCCGGTGATACCCGTACCCCCACGGTAATCAATCTATTTTGTTTTTGGGGTTTCCAGATTCCATTGGCCTGGGTTTTATCAAAAACGTTTAACATGGGGCCCGTTGGTGTGTTCATTGCTATTCCGGTAGCGGAAACGGCGATCACGATTGTGTCTTATATTTTGTTTAAGAAAGGGAAGTGGAAGTTGAAGGAGTTGTAAGGTGTAAGTTGTGAATGGTGAATGGTGAATAGTGAAATCATTGTAGTGTTTATTTATTAAACCAAATTATGGTTCGATCAATAACTTTAAGATTCCGCATTTTTACCATTCACTATTCACCATTCACTTAATGCATTACCCTCAACATAAACTCACTCTTCACCAGGACATTTACCCCCGGCTTCGCTTCCAGGCTGAAGCAAACTGCATTTGAACTAATGATAGGATAACGTGCAAGCCCGCTGTTTATAATAACACTCATATTTGCATCCGGCACCAAATGATTGGCCCAATTGAGTGGATTTTCCCATGCCGTACTTACAGCACCTGTCCATAAATTGGGAACCGGCTTTACAATGGTTATTTCTGTATTTGTTTTTATCGGGGGATTGAAATCAAAATAAATAGAAGCACTGTTTGTTATTGTATCACCAACAGCAACTGTTGAACGTGGTTTAATTCGGTAACTAAAATAACCATGGCTCAATGGTTCGTTTTGGATGCTGTCAACCAGTTTGATATTATTGAATGTAACAGTAAGATACTTTTTGTCTTTAAGATTAGCAATATAATTATGGCTCGCCGCGAATAACTGGATGCTATCTCCATTCAATTTACTATCAAGTGTATCCCTTACGATGATGTTAAATGCGGTATCATTTCCTGAGTTCTGGAAACGGACCGTATAATTCAAAAATCTTCCTGCAGTGATATAAGCCTTATATATTTCTCCGGCATTGTTTTCTTTTTTATCGTTGGGATCATAACTTCCCCGAACCTCTTGCCGTAATGAGACATAATTATTAACAGGAGTATAATCTCCAATACTATCGATGCTGATATTTGAAACAAGTGTATCTCCAATATTAACCTGTGGTATATTAGCAAGCTGAAGATTTAATATAATTGTTCCGGTAACGGTAGGGGATAAGCTGGAAATAGTCCATTTAATAGTATCTCCTGAAATGCTTGTATAAGCCGGTACTGAACCAAGAAAACTTGTACGTGGATCTTTAATAAAAACGACATCCTTGTTGGTTAGCGTGGTTGTGCCATTATTGGTGTAAGTGACCTTGTATTGAAGATTGAATCCTGGCCTTGGCCCAAACAACGACATTGTTGAAACAATATAATCTTTGATACCAGGGATTCCATGCATGGCAAAATTGACCGTGTCCGTATTTTTATAGGTTGTAAAAACCGATGTTTCATTTACAGGCGTAGCAGTATAATAAGGGTTGTTTGAAGTAGCTGTAGTAACAAATGTTCCGGTATCTGCAAATGCATTGGAATAATATCCATTTAAAACCAATCCGCCCGTTTCGAAAGATTGTTTTGTTGTTTTTACAACTGCATTGTTGAAAGGAAGTTCACTTGCATCCTGGATATTATTATTATTGGCATCAAGGAAAACATTGCCCACAACTTTGTTAAGGGGGTTTAAGCGAAGTACCCAAAAATCAGAATATCCATGAATTCCGGTTCCATAATTTGAATATCCTGCCACAATATAATGCCCGACCGAAGGGAATGTTTTTAAAGATGTAAAAGCATCACCATCATAATGCGTTTGATAATTTCCATTGGCCCACGAGTTCTTGTTTGCAATAAACGCAAAATTTGTCCCATACTGAGTGGACTCGGGGGCTTCAAGTCCCACACCAATGTAAGAATCGCCTTCGGCCGCACATCCATGTGGAGATGCAAAATTTGCGAATGTCCAGTCATTATTAAAACAACTAACAGCAGTTGTTAATTCGTTGTAGCTAATCGTGTCGTATCCATTTGGTTTATATGACGACGCAAATGAAACATTATTACAATTCCATGGTGACGTCATGTATACTAACTGCGTGTAAAAGAAATAATAGCCATTTGTTCCTTTACACATACTATAATTTTTGCCACGGTTTGTGGTCTTTGCTATTTGCGAACTATCTCCTGTATTTTTATCCAACTTCCATAGTATGCCGAGGGTTCCGATGGATGTATCAATCCAATACCAGTAATTATATATTTCAAAATCAAAACTTCCTGATGCAAAAGCATAAAAATTTCCATCTTCACTGGTAGTGATGTTATACCCGATGTCATGTGGAAAATGAATATCAGGCTTTAGCATATTGAAATTATAATTGAGGCATTTTTCCCATTGTATATCGCCTGAATTATTGATCTTAAACACCCAGGCATCAGAATCCAATCTTCCATTAACGCCAGACAAAACATCTCCGTCATATGAGTATGAAGTACCAATAATACCATAGTATCCATCGTTTAATACTGCATCACTAACATAATCAGTTTTACTGCCTCCGTAACACCTGCTCCACAAAATAGTGCCCGCGCCATTGATCTTCACTATCCATATATCACCTCCTCCATGATAACCCGATACATCCCCGTCGTTCGACTCTGTATAACCAACACATAAAAACCCATTGTCTGTTGTTGAAATGATCGTCGTGAAGCCGTCATTTGCCGTGCCTCCATATGAATGCTGCCATATAATATTTCCAGCGGTATCTAATTTTACCACCCAGCCATCACTGGTAGCTGTAGGACCATGATGTCCCGTAACATCTCCATCATTTGAATTGGAAGATCCAACTACAATCGAAGTACCGTCGGGGTTTATTAAAATATCGGTTGGCTTGTCTATTTGGCTGCCACCCAAATATTTTTGCCATTGTATACCAGGTAGGGGATATTGTGCGAAAAGGCAATTGCCGGAAATTAATAAAATGAAAAAAAATAGGGAGCAGGGAAATATCTTTTTCATAAAGCAGTTTTCATATTTTGAAGATAGAGATATATTTTGTTTTTGCCTAATATTCTTGCACGGGAATAGTGAATGGTGAATGGTGAAATCTTTGAAGTTTTAATTTTCTTCAACCTATATTATAGTTTAACAAATAAGCAAAACTGCTCATTTTCACCATTCACTATTCGCCATTCACTTTTCCCAAATATTCGCCATTCACCATTCACCTACTCATGCCAGCCGTTTATTGTTTCACCCTAACAAGTAGATTTAATTGAATTACTTTTAATCCCAGATGAATGCAGCAATATTTGACAAACTAAAACTCGAAGGCCTGTTGTCGGCATCTTCTGTTGAAAATATACAGGCTCAAAAGGCAACGCAATTGTTTTCGGTTCATTGGGAGATCCGTACCATTTTATACCTTGGAATATCACTGCTGACAGGTGGGCTGGGCATTTTGGTTTATAAAAATATTGATAGCCTTAGCCACCAGTTTGTACTCCTTTTTATAGCATTGATTTGCGCAGCAAGCTTTTTTTATTGTTTCAAAAAAAAGCTTCCTTTTTCTTTTGAGAAGGTAAAGGCACCGAATGCTTTCTTTGATTATATACTTTTACTCGGCTGCCTTACTTTTATTATTTTCATTGCATACTTTCAATACCAGTACAATATTTTTGGCAATCGGTACGGCCTTGCTACATTTATTCCGATGCTGTTACTTTTTTTTACGGCTTATTATTTTGATCATCTCGCCGTATTAAGTCTGGCTATTACCAATCTTGCTGCATGGCTTGGCATCAGCGTTACTCCCCTGCAAATACTTCAGGAAAATGATTTTAACAGCAACACAATTATTTTAGTTGGTATAGTGCTTGGGATATTTCTGGTAACAGTTGGGCTAGCCAGTTTACAAAAAAACATCAAAGCGCATTTTGAATTTACCTATACCAATTTTGGCATTCATATCTTATTTATTTCATTGCTCGCTGCGATGTTTCAATTTGATGGAATTCATTTGATAATATTCCTGGCCCTGATTGCAGTTGCCTTTTACTTTTACAAAAGAGCAATAAAAGAGCAATCGTTTTACCTGTTGCTCGTAAGTACTTTGTATGCATATATTGGTTTCACCTATGTGTTCATCAATATGTTAAGCTACTCGTTCAGTTCAGGGGTGGGCATTTTTTACCTTGGGTTTATTTATTTCATTGCCTCCGGCATAGCACTTATTTTATTTTTAATGCGTACCAATAAAAAGTTTAAAGCATCATGATCGCTTATAACAAAACGTGGCTATACCATTTGTTCATTCGATCTGAGATTGAAGTTGCATGCAATGAAGGATGTATTCCAAAGGAGGAAAAGGAAAATGTGTTTCTTAAATTCCCTGTTGCATTTTACACACCAAATAACATGATCAGGTTAGGGTTGTTCATACTCACTACGATTATACTGATCTTTTCTTTGGGTTTGATCGCATTGCTGTTTTGGAACGTGGTTGACGAGGCCGCAGGCGGCCTTGTTATTTCTTTTGCAGTCATTGTTTTTGTTGCCTTGGAATATATCATTCAAAAAAAACATCATTATAAATCCGGTGTTGATGATGCTTTGCTTTGGGGAGCAGCCATATCATTATTTTGCGGGATTATTTTGCCGTATAACCTGGATGGTCTCGCAATTTCCCTGCTAAGTTTAATGATCACACTGTTATGTGCAGCCCGTTATGCTGATAGGTTAATGGCCGTATTGTGTTTTCTGTCATTCTTAGTAGTTATCTTTTTTATAGTTATTAAACTCGGTGAGGCTGCAAAAGCTGTATTGCCATTTATTATGATAGCTATATCTTTAACCTCCTATTTTTTAGTAAATAAAAAAAATGATACGGAAACATTTAATGTATATCGTGAATGCCTGCTGGCAGTTCAAATCATATCCCTTTTCACTTTATATGCTGCAGGCAATTACTGGATAGTACGTGAAATGAGTGACAGCTTGTTCAACCTGCACCTGCAGCCAGGAGAATCCATTCCTTTTGGATTTGTGTTTTGGTCCCTTACGGTTTTCATTCCTATCATCTATTTATATTTTGGGATTAAAAAGAAAGATGCAATATTGTTAAGGTTAGGATTGATACTTGTTGCAGCCATTGTTTTTACAATCAGGTATTACCATGCCATTCTTTCATTCGAATTAGTTATGCTGGCCTGGGGTGCAGCCATGATTGTAATTTCGTGGGCACTTACCCGTTACCTTCAGTCGCCAAAACACGGATTTACCCAGGAAGAACTTAATTCCCGCAATTTGAGGAGCAATATGCATCTTGAATCATTGATATTGGCAGAAACCTTTTCGCAGCAACCTCAGGTTGCTGAAGGAACACAATTTGGCGGCGGGAATTTTGGTGGTGCCGGTGCAAGCGGAGATTTTTAAAGAGTTTATTAGAAATATGATTTGCTAAGGAGCTAATTGTCAAATCACTTTTAAAACTAAATTAAACCCCCATCATCTTCGCAGGTCTGATGGCGGCTAAAATAAAAAGTATGAAAAAATTTATTTCAAAGTTTGTTGCAATAATTGCAATATTACTTTCCGGTTTCATGATCTCGAATGCCCAGGTTGTGATCAAAGTAAGGCCCGGGCCACCCGTTGTAAGAGTACGCCCTGTTACCCCAGGGCCAAGGCATATTTGGGTTGATGGCGAATATGCATGGCGTGGCGGCACCTATGTTTATACGGATGGCTACTGGGCGGTTCCTCCTTCACGCCGCACACATTGGAAAGCCGGCCACTGGAAACACAGGCGTGACGGTTGGATATGGATACCAGGTCGTTGGAGATGATTGATCTGTCATGATGAAGTTACGATCCTGCAGTTTTTAGCTGCAGGATTTTTTATGTTACCACAAAAGCTCAAGCGTTATATTTCTTAATAAAACCTCTTTTCTCCAATGATCGAAAGTTTATCCCCCACCTGGATAAATTTACCCTGTTCAGTTGCTGGTATATGGCAGTTCACCGTTAAAAAATAATGATGGCCATATTCATTCAAACTGGACCATGCAGGGAGGTTTTCTGCACGGCGCCTGGTAAATGTTTTGGCGAAGGCATGAATTGCTTCACCGGTTTCGGGGTTTCGGGTTGGTACAACACATCTTGCTCTTGGACTCATCCCGAACATGCTCACATCGCCAACCTTAAACTCAACGCCGCTACCTTCTCTGGAAAATAAATGGTCTTCCCAAAAAGCAGGTACGCCATCAATTTCGATCGTAGCCCTGAATCTTTTTCTTGTTTCCTCCAGGTTCATTTGATCATACCAGTCAGCAACCGATTGTAAACTTTCAGTTGATAAAATCGTAGCACCGCTAATATCAGGAATATCTAAAAATCTCCCATTGGAATTTTTCTGAAAAAGCACCGGCATGCCAAAGTAACCCGACAGGTAAGATTCAATTGCTGTTTTTTCGGTTTGTAAATGAAACTGCTTCCATATTGTTTCGTGTTGAAGCCGAAATGAAACGGTCTCTTTTTCAAAATCAATTGTAGAACGCAGGGAATGTACAAGCGGATTGGTTTTGCCGATAATAAAATTTCCTTCTGTATCGCTGATGGCGTATTCTCGATCGTGCAACAAGCAACCGCCTTTTGTTACCATTGCTTTTTGAAGCGAAATCCCATCCAAAGATTTTATCGGGTAGATGTTTATCTTGCTTATGATTGGTTGAAGTTGCATGATGAGTTAGTCTGCCTGTAAATTGTATATAATGTTTTGCATTTGCAAAATTATCTGTGCTGCGGTAAACCAGTAATTTAGTACCACTACAACCATGAAGGCAGTAACCGAATCGCTAATCATTTAATGTGTCTCGCAGCAGCCCGCTGGAGCAGATTAAGGTCAACCTGAACCTGAATAACAAAAAAGAAAATAAATGATGAGAACAATTCCGTCCGCTCGAAGTTGTGCAAATGCTTTTTGTTGGGTGCATGGTTTTATTCGCCTGCACTCCTTAAAATCAATGATTCAAGCTGTTCCGTAATTCTAAAATTTGTCGATTTGATTTTAGCAAGGATTGGACGGATAGAAGGAATTAATCCGACCAATTTTGCATCAACAATAACGCCTATGGTCCCAATAATTGCCAAGCCAAGTTGCTGAGCAAATTTTCTTCCTTTTAAATCATCAATGATAAGCAGGCAATCATCTAACTCTATTGCAAGGGCAATGGCACTTGCTTCACCTTTGTCAACAGAAGCTTGGATTATTGACTGATAATTCTTGTCCTTCGGTTGTTGAAGTTCGATCCAAGAAGGAAGTTGTTGACCAAACTCCTCTGCAACTTCTTTAGTTGTGATTATTGTCCCGAATAAATGATGCAGGATATCTAGTTCCCCGATTTTTTCGAGTAAGATTAGACAACTCGTGTCAGAGATGATAGTTTTGTGCATCAAGTATCTCTTTTGCTAATTCGGTTTCGGAATAACTAAATACTGATACGTCATAGATGCTTAAAATTTCCATGAAAGTTCGTTTGCTGTAACCAGCCAGTTCAGCGGCTTGTCCTAATGATAAAGATCCTTTCTCATATAATTTAGCAGCAAGCATTGTCTTCGCTTCCCTTTCGTCCAAATTATCTGGTATCTGCAAGGTCATAGTCTTCATACTTCAAATTTAACATAAATTATTAAAGATTCAAAGTATTGAACAGGCGGTGTATCATGCGCCTATCACACTATATTTGTTAAATTAAAACTGTAACAACACGTGGCATAATCTTCGCTGCTAGGTGGCGACCAACTCAATTTATTATCATGAATAAATCTCTTTTTGTTTTTGCTCTGCTGGTTTCTTCCGGCTCATTCGCACAAAAAAAATTCAATCCTGATAAAGAACATGAAAACTTTTTCAGGCTTGGGTTGAAGGCTGGTGTAAATATCAATAAAGTAAACGGAGCATCTCATAGTAAAGCTTTCAGGTATAATTTCCAGGCCGGTGTTTTTATGCAATTCAATTTTAGCGAGCGGTTTGGTTTGCAACCCGAGGTGAATTTTGTTCAGTCTTCTTCAGAACTTACCGGCGATGCAAGTACAATTTCGGATGATCTTGCCGGTGGTGATCAGCATAAAGCAAAATTAAATTACCTGGAAGTGCCTGTACTTTTAAATGTAAATCTTGGGCCAAGTAAAAGGGTAAAGTTGCAACTGGGCCCATCATATGGTGGCCTGTTAAAACAAACTGTTGATAGCCTTAAAGCCGGTAGCGATCTTTATAAGAAAAGCGAGTGGAGTGCAATAGGAGGTATCTGGTTTCAACTTCCTGTCGTTAATATTGGTGCAAGATATAAATACGGGCTAACCAATATAAATGGCACTGAAGGCAATAAAGAAAAATGGCATAACCAGGCAATACAGATATTCGTCGGACTGACTTTTTAAGTTTAGACTAAATAAAATTTACTCCCCGCTTTTCGCGGGGTTTTTTCGTAAAAGAAATTGTACTTTGAAAAAATAAATCTTTTTTATGCAACATATTCGCCCCGAAAACCTGATCGTAATTGATATTGAGACAGCTTCTGAAAATCCGTCGTTCGATTCAATGAAAGATGAATGGAAGGAATTATGGGAAGAAAAAACGGCACGTAGCTTACCGGAAGGCATAACCGCCGCAGAATTTTATCCTATGCGTGCAGGTGTAATGGCCGAGTTTGCCAGGATCGTTTGCATAAGCATTGGGTATTTTAATAAGGAAACAACATTGCACATGCGCATAAAATCCTTTTACAGCCATGATGAAAAACAATTGCTACTCGATTTTCTTACAACAGTTAATAAAATAGAAAGCATCAATAGTAAATGGTGTTTTGCCGGCCATAACATCAAAGAGTTTGACATCCCATTTATTTGCCGCCGACTGCTCATCAATAATATCCCGCTTCCCGGCTATCTCGATTTTCAAAATATGAAACCATGGGAAACAAATATTGTTGATACATTTCAATACTGGCGCTTTGGTGATTATAAGAATTTTACTTCATTAAAATTATTGGCGGTGGCAATGAATGTTCCATCTTCAAAAGATGATATTGATGGCAGCATGGTAGGAGAGTTGTATTGGGCAAAAGACGAAACCGAGCGGGCAATTAATTTGAAACGTATTGCAAATTATTGCCAGAAAGACGTTGTTACAACAGGTAATATTATTTTACGGTTTAAGAATATGCCTTTGATCCACCCGGATGATATTGTGGTGGTCAGTTAATAGGTTGACGGAGTTGATATAGTTGAAAAGTTAAAAGGGTTGATAAATTAACAGCCACGTGAACTGTTTTAACTTTATCAACCCTTTTAATTCACAATCCATTTAGCTTCTCAACTTTACTGCAGCAGCACCTTCTTCACCGAAACATCTTCTCCCTCAATCACTTTCAAAATATACAATCCTTTCGCCATTCCATTTGTGCTGATCTGGATGAATGAATTTGAACTTGTAAATTGTTTCAAAACCTTTCCGTTCATATCAGTAAGTGAAATAGAGGCTTTATTGTTTGCATTCTTTGAAACGTAAATATTAATAAACTCTTTTGCAGGATTTGGTGTAACTGCTACATCAAAACCAGCACTGAAGAAAGCAGTTCTAACCAGGCTATAATCAAACCTGCTGTTCATATCATATTGTTTTAGCCTGTAATAATTTATTCCTTTTCCTGGAATTTGATCAACCAGGTTGTAATTTGAAATGGTATTGCTGTTTCCTGCGGCATTCACCCTGGCAATATCTGTCCAGTTGATTCCATCAGTTGAACGTTGAATGATAAAATGGCTGCTATTTATTTCTTGTGATGTTACCCAATTCAGTTTCACCGTTTTATTTTCTTTTTGTACGGTAAAGCTGGTAAGCCTTACAGGTAGTACACCAGCGGCCACTGCACTAAACGTAAAAGGGCCATTATCATATCCGTTCACACCAACGACTCCATTAGACAACGTGTTTGCAGCATCCGCTGAACTACCGGTATCATCCCAATCAACGCCATTAAAATGAGCGATTTTTACAAAAGGCGGGTTCAGCACACCACTGCGTACGTCTGTGTAGTAAAAAGACATTGTCGGGTTAGGGCCTATAATAGGTCCATTCTGGTTAACCAACCAATACTCATGATAGGATACATCATAGCCCGGGGAAGTAGCTAACAAGGCAGGGTTTATGTTGTGATTGCCAAAGTCATTGAAGAAATATTCGATGGTGATATCTTCCGAAAATGTGTTATAAATTGCTACGGGGGCATATTTATCTCCTCTGCCTACGGGAAATAGTGGATCAGTGATCAATCCATTTTGTCTTAATTTTCCTTCTACGAAGGAGATTGTTGAGCCGCCGATGATGTGACCGCCTGATAGTAGGGGGCCATCTGTAACAGTCAGGCATGAACCAGGTAACATTTTTATGATCCCTTTGGTAAGTCCCAGATATTCTACCGATATACTATCAGCAACCCTTATGCTATCAGTTGGAAATGCAGGATTGCCATTCATACCAAAGCCCGTTAAGTGGGAACCACTTGTAAAACGAAGTACACCTGCATTTGTATTGTTTGATGACCTCATCAGAAGTACGCTTAAAGCACCGGCATTGATCTTTCCAAGTGAGGCTGCTGTAACAACAGCGCCCCCGGTTAACCTGAGTTGGCTACCTAGATTTGGAATATTTAAAATGGTTGTTGTTGTTGATGCTCCCTGGTTTAATCTTAATCCGCCTCCTGATAAATTTCCCAATGCAATCGTATCTCCAATTAAGACAATATTACTATTGCTGCTTGTAGAATCACGTTGAAGCCGGAATAGATAGAAATCATCACCGGTAATAGTTTGTGTTCCACTTCCATTCATGGCAAGGGTGATTCTTCCTGCATCACCAGAAGGCATGGGTTCAAAGCGGCTGCCATTAATAACACTTACATCTCCCAATGCATTAATTGTAGAAAAAACACCTGTAGAACCATTCATGCTAACAACGCCATATGCAGTAAGATCACCTCTTATTGTTGTGACATTGCCAGTAAAATATTTTAAGCCGCCGGTAAGTTTTAAATTATAGAATGAAATGTTGGGAATACGGATCGTATCCGCAGGGCCTACTCCTGTTTGTGCAAAATCGACCGTAGAACCGGGGGCAAGATTGTTGAAATAAGGCCTGCGATTATTTTGAATTGTTAAGGTTGCATTATTTAAGACATCCACGCCTGTAGCCATTGTTATAGAATCGGCTCCGGGAAGCACAATGAGATTAACAGGATTTACTCCGTCGCCAACAACAACCCGGGAAGAATTATTTAAACCTGTTACGCTCCATACGCCTGTATAATTTGCATTGGCCTGGTTAACAA
The DNA here is from genome assembly GCA_039921685.1 of Ferruginibacter sp. Classification (GTDB taxonomy): domain Bacteria; phylum Bacteroidota; class Bacteroidia; order Chitinophagales; family Chitinophagaceae; genus Ferruginibacter. The sequence continues at coordinate 14,590 of JBDSBG010000025.1, read as the reverse complement.
CATTAAACAATTGGTAAGCCATGATAAAGTTCACTGGTGAACTACCCAGTCCATCCGCTGTACTGCTCCATGTACTTGTATTGTTCAAACCGTTATTTGCTTTTGTATTGTAATAATTCTGGAATGCGCCGCCTGTAATTGTTACTACTACATTCGCAGCACTACCGCCGCTACACGTTACCGTTCCTGTGAACGCTCCTTGCGGAACTGCCGCAGTAAAGTGAACATAGATGGTTGTTGCCAATAGCGTCGCTGATGTGTATGGAATATTCAAAGACGTGGTAAAACCGGCACCACTGGTTAATGAGACCTCCAGCCCCGGGCTACAGCTTAAATTGATATTCCCCGGAAAGCCGGTAAGGTTTGCTCCACTCAGCGTAAAGGTTCTTTCTGCTGATATACTACCAACATTTCCCGTGATGTTCAAAATATTGGGTGTTGCGAAAAGCGTTGCCGATGCGGGACCGCATGCATTTGCTGCACTTGCGCTGTTGCGGGGATTAACTGTACCTATTGAAAAATCATTGCTGTTATCGTTTGTATCAGTGCAGCCATTAGCATCCCTTAATTGTGACATCGTGTTATCGATACCGGTAGTAACAGAAGCCGCAGTTTCAAAACAGGAAGGAGAGGCGCCATAGCCAATAACGTCAACTACAGAAACTGCTGAACATGCAGTTGTGCCGTTCAAAGGAGTCGTACTATTTACCAATGCAATCTTACCTGTTGTGTTTGAGATATTGATGGTATTATTGGCGAGATCGGCTGTTGGTAAACCAATTCCAACAGCCCCGCCACTACCCAATGCAATCAGGTAATATTTCCCTGCTCCAATGGTTGTTGCCGCAGGGATTCCCGCTACTGCCCAATTGCCAGGAGCAACAGGCCCGGTAGCAGAAGCATATTGAATACTCCAGTTGCTGATATCGGCCGTTGTCGTGCCGGCATTGAACAACTCAATAAAATCGTTTGTGTAACTGGCTGCCGGGTTACCGCCACCGCCGTAAACCTGGCTGATCCTTACCTGTGAAAAAGAAAAAAGGGACAGAAGGAATAGGGAAGCAGTTAAAAATAGTCTCATGTTATTAGGCTTTGATTTGGTATTAAGTTGGTTCAATCCGAATGGTCTTCGTAGCTCACGAACATGCAGCTGTGTATGATCTTATCGTAAATAAGAAATTTCAAAGGATGAGATGGATGTCAATTATGACTTTTCAGCAACCTTGGTTCCGGGAGCAAAGGTTTCATTTAAAATGCTGGCAAGACGAATCCCGCCATACAGCAATTGCCTTTCAATAACGGCTACATTTTGATCAATATATTCCGGTGATAAGAAGTTATTTTGAAAACTATAAACCACATTTAATAAAGAACGTGATTGGTTCATCCAGCTAAGCACACTGATTTTCCGGATCTGGCTCACTGCTTTTGCATCAAGCGTTGGATATATAGCCATACATGAATCCAGCGTGATCCCTTTGGCCTGGATAATTTGAGAATCCCACACGACATGCAGGTTCCCGGATACAAGTGGTGAAGTTATTTCAATTGAATTGCCTCCTCTGTCTATACCATAGCCTACATGTAAAGGCTGGTGAAGATCACCAATCAGGTGAAATATAAGCAAGAGGTCCCTTTTCACATCTTTCTTACTCAAATTTTTATAATTCTTCAAATCAAGGATGGCGGAATTCAACACTGTAATAATGTCTCTTTCTGTACTTGGTTTGTATGCCTGGCCGGAATCTACGTTTACATAATGCCAGGTCCTCATATAGTTGTAATAACTGTTTGATTTTTCTTCATCCATCCATGTTGACGCTTCTTCAATGCTCAGGTTTCCTAAAAAGCTCTTCACCAGCTTTTTTGTTGAATCATCCAGGAAGCGGAAAGCTATCTGCGCAACGATCTCGTGCCCCTCTTTACCCCATGCAAAACATTTTTCGGAGCTTGCGGTCATGAAGATGCATACAACAAACGCAGCAATTCCTTTTCTCATGTGAATAAATTTTCGCAAATCTAATTATTATTTAGTTCAATTTTGAGTGCAAATCCAATAATAAGTACCTGTGTATTGCATTTTTTTTTCTAAGGTCACTATTTGATAACAATTTTTTCATTTTACCACGGATAAAAACACTAAATTGCATTTTTTTTAATCAATTCTAATCATGCTTAAACACAAATTGCGGCTGTTTGCCATTGTTCTCCTTATGAGTGCGGCAAATACAGCTCTGGCGCAGGTTAACCCGGTTAAAGATTCAACAAAAGCCATTGCTGATACTACCCTGGAGGAAGCAAAAGATGCGGTATTAGATAATATACCAGTTGTATCTCTTGATGAAAATGATGACCAGGACGGAAGTGCACAAAATCTTTCTTCGCAACTAAATTCCGGAAGAAATCCTTTTATCAATGCGGCTTCGTTTAATTTCAACGTAGTAAGATTTCGTATCCGTGGATATGATGCTGACCAGTTCAGTACTTATATGAATGGAGTGCCGATGGAAAATCTCGACAACGGGTTTACTCCTTTTGGTTTGTGGGGTGGACTGAATGATGTTTTGCGCAACAGGCAATACACGCCTGGCCTGCAAGCAACTAGTTTCGGATATGGCGGACTTGGAGGAAGCACCAATATCGACACAAGGGCCTTCAGGCAACGTAAGCAGACAGCTATTACATATGCAAATACCAACAGGACCTACAACAACAGGCTGGCATTAACCCATTCTACAGGTTGGTCGAAAAAAGGCTGGGCATTTAGCTTTTCCGGTTCACACCGGTGGGCAAATGAAAGTTATGCTGATGGTACGTTTTATGACGGCTGGTCTTTTTATGCTGCTGCTGATAAACGCATCAATTCACGCAACATCATTTCACTGGTAGCTTTTGCTACCCCCACAGAAATTGGTCGCCAGGGCCCATCCGTGAACGAAATCCGTGATATCGTTGGTACAAATTATTACAATCCTTACTGGGGTTATCAAAATGGTCAAAAAAGAAATGCAAACATTGGTAAAACATTTCAACCCTTTGCCATCCTTACCCACGAATGGAAAATATCTGACAGGTCAGGTTTAGTAACTGCAGCTTCTTTTTCGTCAGGCAAACGCAGCACCAGCAACCTTGACTGGTTCAATGCCGCTGATCCAAGGCCCGACTACTATCGCTACCTGCCAAGCTACCAGGATGATCCTGCAATGGCCGAGCGTGTAAAATTTCAATTACAAAACGATGTGAACAGGCGGCAGATCAATTGGGATGCTTTGTATAACACCAATTACGGGAACTACGAAACAATCGAAAATGAAAATGGGGTGCTGGGCAACAATGTGTCGGGAAAAAGGTCTTTATATATAGTGGAAGAAAGAGTGATTCATACAAACCGTTTTAACTTCAATACAACTTACAACACTGCTGTAAATAGTCATGTAGATATTTCTACCGGGTTTACTTTTGAAAGCCAGGTGAATAATTATTATAAAGAAATCAATGATCTTTTGGGTGGTGATTTTTATGTTGATGTTGACCAGTTTGCAGAAAGAGATTTCCCGGCAAATCCTTCAGCAGGCCAAAATGACCTGAATCATCCAAACAGGGTATTGCGCAAAGGAGATAAGTTTGGTTATAATTATAATATCAACATCACAAGAGGTACTGTTTGGGCACAGGCAAATGTAAAACTGCGCAAATTGAATTTCTTCGTAAGTGGTATGAATTCTTTTACAAATTATTACAGGGTGGGCCATGTAAGGAAAGGATTATTTCCCAATGATTCTGAAGGAAAGTCTGATGAAGCAAATTTCTCAAATTATTCAATCAAGGCTGGCCTTACTCACCTGGTCACAGCTCATAATTATGTTTTTGCTAACGCAGCGTATGAAACAAGGGCACCTTTCTTTGAAAATGCATTTCTATCTCCACGTACAAGAAATCAGTTAAGGCCGGATCTTAAATCAGAACACATCACTTCTTTTGAAGCGGGTTATGTTTTGGTTTCTCCTATAGTTAAATTCAGGGCCACAGGTTATTATACAATATTTAAACGCGGGGTTGATATATTGACTTTCTATAATGACCTCGCCAGGACACTTGCAAACTATTCTATCAACAACATTGGTAAAGCGAATCTAGGTGTTGAAATAGGTGCTGAGGTGATATTATACAAAGGTTTAACCTTACAAACGGCTGCTAACATAGGAAGATATAAGTACACCACAACTCAGAATGCGGTACTTACTGTAGATAATTCATCTACTGTATTTTCCAGTGAAGCGGTTTATGCCAAAGGTTTTAACCAGGCAGTTCCGCAACAGGCATATACGGTAGGGTTGAACTATCGGTCTCCAAAATTTTGGTATTTGAATGTGAACTTTAATTATTTTGACCAGATGTACCTGCAGTTCAGCCCTGTTCGCAGAACAACTGCGGCCGTTGATGGGCTTGAGCCGGACTCAAAAGAGTGGCACAACATAGTTGACCAGACACAATTAAAAGCCCAACATACACTAGATGCTTTGCTGGGTTATTCCTGGCTGATGAACAAGAGGTTCAAATCTTTGGGGAAACGAACTTTCCTTGTTTTCAATGTAGGCGTCAACAATATTTTAAATAACAGAACGATCGTTTCAGGCGGTTTCGAGCAACTGCGCTATGATTTTGTCGAAAAGGACCCGCAGAAATTCGCCGATAAACGTTACTTCGCGTTTGGAAGAAATTTCCAGGCAAGCGTAGCATTAAGATTTTAATTAAAGAACTGGTATAAACTATTTAAAAAATAAATTATGAACAAGATTGTGAAACTTTTTTCCGGGATGTTACTTCTTGCCTCGATTGGCAGTATGAGTGCATGTAAGAAATCTTATGATAACCCGCCGGCACCTTCGGATGACGTGAATATTGTGGCAAATACTACCATCGCTACTTTAAAATCTCTGCATGCAGTTTCCGGTGCTTATGATATTATCAATTCAGATATTATCATCTCAGGTATTGTAAGTGCAAATGATAAAGGTGGTAATCTTTACAAGCAAATTTTCATACAGGACACCACTGGTGCTATGCAGGTTTTACTTGAAGCCAGCAGTGTGTATGGCACTTTCCCTGTGGGTCGCAGGATCTTTATCCGTTGCAAGGGACTATGCATTTCCGATTATCACGGAACAATGAACCTTGGACAGCTTGTAAATGTTCAGGGAATTTCTTCTGTTCAGGGGATACTTGCAAGTGATATTGGTGATTATATCGTTGGCGGGTCTTTGAATAATGACGTTACGCCAATACCTGTTACTGCTTCTGATTTGGGAACAAGTATGCAGGACCGGTATATCAATGCGTTAGTTAGGCTGGATGATTATGAGTTTATCCCTGGGGATACTTCAAAAACATATTCTGATACCACTGCTTATAAGAATACGGAGAACCGTTCTATCAAGAATTGTTCAGGGTCAACACTGCTCGTTCGTAACAGCGCTTATGCAGATTTTGCAGCTGAACCGATACCAAAAGGAAACGGAAGCATCGCAGCTATTTACACAATTTATAAGTCAAACCCTACATCAAGCAATACTGATAAGCAATTACTTTTGAGGGATGATTCTGATGTTCAGTTCACCAACGACCGCTGCGGAAGTGCTCCTTCAAATGCATTGTTGTTTGAAAATTTTGAAGCATATCCTGCAAATACAACATCACCTTATAGCATTTTGGCTATTCCTTCATGGCAGAATCTGGTTGAAACAGGTACATACTCCTATACCAACAGGACCTTCAGTTCAAATAAATATGCATACACAAGCCCTTTTGGCGTTGTAAGTCAGAGAAACTGGCTGGTTACAAAAGGTGTAAATTTGAATAATACAGCAACTGAAACTTTGACCTTCGATACCAAGCAGGACTTTTTACTTGCTTCTTACCCAGGTGGAGCAAACGTAGCTTCCACAATGGAAGTATTGTATTCATTAGACTATCCTGGAACAGGTAACCCATGGTCGGTTGGAACATGGAGTACATTACCGGGAGTCATACTTTCTGCAGGAAGTACCACTTCAGCTTTCCCTTCCAATTATACCGGGTCAGGCAATATTGATCTAAGTGGCTATACAGGTACTATTTACATCGCATTTGTGAATTCAGGTGGTACTTCAGTCAACAAGACCTCATCATGGGAAATTGATAATATAAAAATTGTTGGTAACTAATTTTCACAACGAGATTTTTAAAGAGCCATCCCTGATAAAAGATGGCTCTTTATTCAGTTAGCTGTTCATAGTGTTTTAATAAAATAATTTTATGAGAAAAATATTTACACTTTTACTGGTGCTTTCATCCGTATTTTCTTTTTCCCAATCTACAACCCTGGTAATTAGCCAGGTTTATGGAGCGGGTGGGAATACTGGTGCATCACTTAATGCCGATTACGTCGAACTTCACAATATTTCAGGCTCAGTGCAAAGCCTGTCCGGATTGACATTACAATACTCGTCTGCCACAAATACCGGCACATGGACTGGGGTGACTCCAATGCCTGCAGCAACCATTCCTGCAGGTGGTTATTACCTGGTGCAAATGGGAGGGCCTGGAGCGGCAGGAGTTGCTTTACCTACTCCGGATCTTTTGGCTAATCCTACAATTGCTTTAAGTGGAACCAATGGAAAAGTAGCATTGGTTAACAGTGCAACTGCATTAAGCGGCTGCCCGGCACCAGGAACTGTAATTGATCTTGTTGGTTATGGAACTGCAAATTGCTTTGAAGGATCTGCAGGTACAGCGGTACTAACGGTAACCAACGCCGCTTTTAGAAATAATAACGGATGCGCAGAAACAGATAACAACGGTGCAGATTTTACAGTCGCTGCTGCTGCACCACGCAATAGTGCTTCACCTGTTTTCATTTGTAGCGGTGGCCCTCCATCTCCATCATTAACTGCAGGTACAGTTGTGGATTTTGGGAATGTTGTGGTAAGCACGAATTCTCCTTCTCAAAATTTCAATCTATCCGGAAGCAATTTAACAGGAGCACCGGGAACAATTACTATAACTTCCCCTTCTGCAGATTTCCAGGTTTCGAATGACAATAGTGTTTGGGGAGTGTCAACTACGATTCCTTACACATCTGCCACACTTGCTGCTACTCCTGTTTATGTACGGTTTACGCCACAAACGGTGGGTCCAAAGAGCGGTAACGTGAACATAATTGGTGGCGGTGTAACTACTGCAGTAACGGTGGCGGTGAGCGGAAACGGCGTTTTGCCGGCCGGTCCCACAGTTACATCCAGCCCAACAGATGTTCCAACATTTGGTGCGGTATGTTTGAATACAACAGCAGGTCCTAATTCGGTTACCCTAACCGGCAGCAATCTTACTGTTGCTGACCTGGTAATTACTTCATCATCTCCCGAATATACGTTTTCAACAACTGCCGGAGGCACTTATACAGCTTCACTTACGCTTGTTCACCCGGCCGGAGCATATACGCAGGATATATTTGTAAACTTTACGCCTACTACGCCCGGGGCACATGATGCTGACATAACTGTTGCGGGTGGGGGCCAAACAACTGCGGCTATCATTCATGCAACCGGGTCAGGAGATGCTGGATTAGCTACAGTAATTACCGGTTCTCCAAGTGCTATTACACAAAATTCTGCAACACTTGCAGGTTCATTGCCTGCACAAGGTTGCACTCCTGTTACATTATGGGGCTTTGAGTATAGTACAGTTTCTCCTGTTACAGGAGCGGGTATCCTTGCATATTCGGCATCGTTGAGTGGAATAGATTTTACAGCCGGGCTTGCGGGCTTGTTACCAGGCACCACTTATTACTACAGGGCTTTCGCTATAAATTCAGCTGATACGGCTTTTGGCGTTGAAATGTCATTCATTACTTCAGCGCCACCACCGGCTACCTTATCTGCTACTGCACTTTCAGGATTTGGTGCAACCTGCGTGAACACAACGGTGGGCCCTAATGCCTTTGATATTACCGGAACCAATCTTACCGCGGCAGATATCACAATCGGTCCATTAAACGGCTATACATTTTCCACAAGTTTGGCAGGAACTTATACAAACAGTCTTACCATCACACAAACCGGAGGTGCTTATACGCAAACAATCTATGTAAAGTTTACACCGGCTTCTTTAGGAAATTATAATGGTAATATTCCTGTAGCCGGTGGGGGAGTAGCAAGCTATTCTGTTCCGGTAACAGGAACGGCAAGCGAGGTTGCACCTGTGGTTGTAACGGGAGACGCTTCTTTAATAACTGCGAATGGTGCTACCCTTGCCGGATCAGTAACCAGCGCAGGTGGTTGCAGTGCAGTCTTTGCTTCCGGGATCGAGTATAGCGGGATCAGTGGATTTGTAGATGGTTCGGGAATTAAAGTATCAGCAATCAATCCTGGTGCTGCTGATATTTCCAGCGTGTTGACAGGCCTGGTACAAGGTACAACCTACTATTACAAGGCTTATGCAGTAACCAACGGGGGTACTACTTATGGATTGCAAAACTCATTTACAACTTTGTCTATTCCAGATGGCCTTGTTATTTATTCTGTACCCATTATTCATGGGCAAAACCTGCATTTCAGCCTGAAAGGAATTAAGCAGGGGCATTATTCTGCCAGGATCCATAACAGTATCGGGCAACTTGTATATCAAAAGGATTTTATTGTTCAGGTGAACTTTATGGATAATACATTTATAGTTCCAGGCAACTTTCCAATCGGGCTTTACAACCTGGAAATAAGGAATCACGAATACAAGATCCAGAAGTCATTTATGATCCAGTAATAAGCAAATTCATTTTTTAAAGAGGCCCTTCAAACGGGCCTCTTTTGATTTTTACATTTTTATATCAACAGATTCGCCAATAAAATGTCAAGCTGACAGAAAATCACTCTTGGTATTTTATTTGCCAGTAAACCAAAAAAAATATTATGCAAAAAGGTAATATCCGTGTACAGACGGAAAATATTTTCCCCATCATTAAGAAATTTCTTTACAGTGAACATGACATATTCATTCGTGAGCTTGTCAGTAATGCTGTTGATGCTACACAAAAATTAAAAACACTTTCTTCCATTGGGGAAGCAAAGGGCGAAATGGGGGAGTTAAGGATCGATATAAAGATCGATAAAGAAAACAAAACCCTTACCATTGCCGATAAAGGTATTGGAATGACAAGCGAGGAAGTTGATAAATACCTGAACCAGGTAGCTTTCAGTGGTGCAGAAGAGTTTTTAGAAAAATACAAAGGACAAAATGAAGCCAATATCATCGGCCATTTTGGATTGGGTTTCTATAGTTCGTTTATGGTAAGCGACAAGGTGGAGGTTTTTACCAAAAGCTACAAACAAGATTCGAAAGCAGTACGGTGGGAATGCGACGGAAGCCCCGAATACGTTTTGGAAGACACTGAGAAAGAAGAAAGAGGCACATCCATTGTTTTGCACCTAAATAACGAAAGCCTGGAGTTCATTGAATCGTCAAGGGTGCAATCAGTACTTGAAAAATTTTGTAAGTTCTTGCCTGTGCCCATTTTCTTCGAGGACAAGCAGATCAACAATCCTGCGCCGGCCTGGACCAAAAAGCCAGCTGACCTGACGACCGAAGACTACCAGAATTTTTACAAAGAACTTTATCCCTTTGCAGAAACGCCGTTATTCTGGATCCATCTTAATGTTGATTACCCTTTCAATCTTACCGGTATTCTTTATTTCCCGAAGATCAAGCAGAGTTACGAAATTCAAAAAGATAAGATTCAGCTATACAGCAACCAGGTTTTTGTAACGGATGAAGTAAAGGATATTGTACCTGAATTCTTAATGTTACTGCATGGCGTAATCGACAGCCCGGATATACCGTTGAACGTTAGCCGCAGTTATTTGCAGGGCGATCCCAATGTTAAAAAGATCAATGCGCATATCACAAAAAAAGTAGCCGATAAACTGGAAGAAATATTCAATGCAGACAGGAAGGCATTTGAGGAAAAATGGGAGAGCCTCGGCCTGTTTGTAAAATACGGTATGATGACAGATGATAAATTTTTGGATAAGGCCAACAAATTTTTCATCATGGAAGATACCTCAGGTAAATTTTACACACTGGAAGAATATAAAAAATCAACAGAAGCTTTACAAAAAAACAAAGAAGGCAAACAGGTTATTCTATATACAACGAATCCTGTGCAACAGGATCCATTTATCCGGCAGGCGATTAGTAAAGGATATATTGTTGTAAAAGCAGAAACGCTGGTTGATGCTGCTTTCATTAACAGTGTTGAAATGAAATGGGCTGATACCCAGTTCACGAGGGTGGATTCTGATATTGCAGAAAACCTTATTGATAAAAGTGAAGGCAATGATAGCGTACTCAGCAAAGAAGATTCAGAAAAATTAAAAACATTGTTCAGCGCACCTCAGGAAGGCCTTAACCTGAATGTGGAAATAAAAGGATTGAATGAGGGAGCTTCACCGGTAACAGCGACAAGGCCTGAATTAATGCGCCGGATGAAAGACATGGCTTCAATGGGAGGTGGCATGAGTAGCTGGTATGCCAGCATGCCTGATGAGGTGAACCTTACCGTAAATGGTAATCATCCGATCTTCAAAAATGTGCTGCTGGAAACAGATACTTTAAAACAGGAAAAAGTTGTGAAGAATCTCGCCGACCTGGCGCTTTTATCACAGGGTTTATTAACGGGAAACAATCTTACAAACTTTATTAACAGGAGCGTGGAGTTGATGGAAAAATAAGTTCAGTAATATGTGTAAAGAGATGGCAACTTTCTGAAAGATGTCATCTCTTTTTATTTCAGCATAGCTTTATCTGCAGTAAGGATCGAAGCTTCAAGGTAATTGATCTTTTTTGTGTGATAGATTTCATTAAAACCCGCAGTGATAAATAAATGTTTGTGCACCGGGTTTAAATAAATGACCGTTATTTTCCTGGGATTTTTTTTGATGCTTTCCCTGATGTTATTTACTACAGCAGCCATGATCGTATCATCAAAGGGGTTGAAAAGAAAAATAGTGTCGGCATCTTTCGGAATTGCATAATAAAATGCGTCATTATTTATTACCTGGTAGTTTATCGAAGAAAATTTCTTCTTTACCTTTTCCATGTTTTCTGTTGCTGCCTTGCAAAGTTCTTTAGAGAAGTCGATACCGGTTATTTTATTAAACCCGAAATGTGCGGCAACAACCATTGCCCGGCCCTTTCCACAACCAATATCGATAAAATGATGTTGTTCTCCTTTTACTAACCTGCCAAAAATATCTTCCATTAAATCATAACTGGCGGGCATATAAATGGTGGCATGGCTGATGTCAATTCCTTTTTTGTCGAGGCTGGAAAGTTCGTCTGCACCGGTTGTGTCAATATTGTATTTTTTTTCACCTGCTATTTCATGTTTGATGATATGCCTTGCAATTCGCATGTTCCAGTTGTAAGCGAGATATAGAAAGTAACGAATGTATTTGAGTGCGTGCATTGTGGGTAGTTAATAGGTTGATGAGGTTGAAAGGGTTGACCGGTTGAGATGGTTTTCAGAGTTGACGTGGTTGACAGAGTTGACAAGTATAACGCAGCTTAGCCATTGTCAACTTTATCAACTTTATTTACTTCGTCAACTTCAGCCGACAGCCTCAGATCGACAACCTTCAACTGCAACGTGGTTGTTCCATTCCATTCATTTTCATCAATGGTAAAAACAATATCCAGCGGTTTGTTCATTTGAAGCAAATAGAATTTATGCGACATATTAAACCCAATTCCTGTAAGGGTATAGCCCTGTTGTTTAACCACAAATCTTACATGCAATTCTTTGAGAATTTTGGAATAACCGGTATCCGTTACTCCTTTTGCAATGAATACCGGGCGCATATTTTCAGGGCCATAAGGCTCCATTTGCTTAATGATATTAAAAAAAGCTATCTTAATTTCTGAGAAATTAACAGCAGCATCAATGGTAATAACGGGAATTAATAAACGCTCTTCGATACTTGCATTCACTACCTCATTGAACCTGTTGCTAAATGCCTCAACATTTTCCGGTAGCATGGAAAGTCCTGCAGCAGCAAAATGCCCGCCATATCCCAGCAAGTGTTCCCTGCAGGCATAAATGGCTTCGTACAGGTTAAATCCAGCAACACTTCTTGCACTGCCGGCTACAACATCCCCGCTCCTGGTAAGCACTACCGTGGGCCTGTAATAATGTTCTATAAGACGGGAAGCAACAATTCCCACTACACCTTTATGCCAGTGCTCGCGGTATACAACAGATGTTTTCCTGTTTATGAGATCATTGTCGGCCCTTATAATGGCCAGGGCTTCTTCAGTGATACTGCTATCAGCTTCCTTGCGGTCGCTGTTATCTGAATGAAGCATTTCGGCAAATTCCATTGCTTTTGCTTCGTCTTTTTCAATAAAAAGCTGTACCGCTTTCCTTGCATCATCCATGCGGCCGGCTGCATTCACCCTGGGAGCAATTACAAACACAACATTTGTAATGCTCAGCTCTTTTTGAATACCTCCAAGTTTTATCAATGCTTTGATACCGGCAGTTGGGTTCTCGTTTATCTTTTTTAACCCAAAAAAAGCGAGTATCCTGTTTTCACCCGTCATGGGAACGATATCAGCTGCTATTGCCGTAGCAACAAGATCAAGGTAACAATGAACATGTTCTTCGCTGATAGCATAATGTTCTGCAATGGCTGTCATTAATTTAAATCCAACTCCGCACCCACAAAGGTCTTTATATGGATAATTGCAATCAACCTGTTTGGGATTCAATATGGCAACAGCATCCGGTAGCTCATGCCCTGGCAGATGGTGGTCACAAACAATAAAATCAATACCTAACGATTTCGCATAGCCGATAAGTTCCACTGATTTTATCCCGCAATCCAGGCATATGATCAAAGTAAATCCATTTGCTGCTGAGTGATCGATACCAGCTTTGCTAACACCGTATCCCTCCCGATAACGGTGGGGAATATAAAAATCTACAAAAGCAGGGTTGTAAATGCCCGCAATGAACTGGTACATGGACGCAACCGATGTTGTACCATCCACATCGTAATCTCCAAACACCAAAATTTTTTCATTTTCAATAACGGCAGCTTCGATCCTTGTAACCGCTTTTTGCATATCCTTCATCAGCCAGGGGCTGTGCAGCATTTCCAGGGATGGCCGGAAGTAATTTCTGGCAGCTTCAAAATTTTCGATTCCTCTTTGAGCAAGAATGGTACAAATGGTTTCATTTATACCAAGCACCTGCTGCAGGTGATCAACCTTGTCTTTTTCAGCAGTTAATATGTTCCATGTTTTTTCCAAGATCAGTATTTTCTGTCTGTAGTATAACGAACCAGTTCTTCCAATGCATTTCTCACCGGCGAAACAGGGAACTCATATAAAATAGCAAGTGCCTCATCGCGGTATTCATTCATTTTTTTTTCTGCATACACGATACCACCGGCATCATCTACAGATTGAAGCACAAACTTAATACTCGACGGATTTTTATTTTCATTTTTTACAATGTATATTATACGGCGCCGGGTGTTTTTATCAACCTTATTTAGTGTGTAAATCAACGGCAGGGTAAGTTTTTTTTCTTTGATATCATTGCCGGTAGGCTTACCGATATTTTCGTTCCCGTAGTCAAAGAGGTCATCTTTTATCTGGAAGGCGATGCCAACTTTTTCTCCGAAAAGTTTCATTTTGTTGGTAATAGCATCGTCCTTACTCGTGCTGTGAGCGCCTACAGCACATGCTGAGGAGAGGAGGGAAGCAGTTTTATTTTTTATGATCTCAAAATAAATGTCTTCATCAAGATTTAGTTTGCGGGATTTCTCAATTTGCAGCAGCTCTCCTTCGCTCATTTGTTTTACCGCATCAGATACTATGTGAAGTTGTTGAAATTCTTCGTTTGAAGTGGAAAGCAATAGTCCTTTTGCAAATAAATAGTCACCTACCAATACGGCGATCTTGTTTTTCCATATTGCATTGATCGAAAAAAAACCACGCCTTTCCATCGACTCATCTACAACATCGTCATGAACAAGTGTTGCAGTATGTAAAAGTTCCACAAGTGCGGCAGCCCGGTAAGTGCTTTCATTAATCTCACCATGAAGCTTGGCACTCAAAAACACAAACATGGGCCGGAGTTGTTTTCCCTTACGCTTGATTATAAACTTCATTATCCTGTCAAGCAACGGTGTTTTACTTCGCACGGCTTCCGAGAACTTTTTTTCAAAAGTGTTCAGCTCCTTCCCAATAATATTTTTTACAAAATCCATTTAAAAAAGGGGCAATATAGTGCTTATCATAGTATTTTTATTTTTTCGGGTACGTTTTGCCCAGCCGGAAATTCTGGTTAACTTTCAGGCTGATGCAGCAAAATCGCTCCTGGCAAGCTCTTCAGCTTAAGCAAAATCCCGGTCAAATAAAAATCTACTAATTTAAATAAATGCTAAAAAATTTTGGTTTTTGGGTTGCATTCAATATTTTTGCCATTAATCAATCGTATATTTAGAAATCTATCAATCATTAAGTTATGTCAAGCAAAAAGTACAAATTATTA
>JBDSBG010000024.1:0-7959 GCA_039921685.1 Ferruginibacter sp. | reverse complement strand
ATTTGCCTGTGATAATTAAAAAGATAATTACTTGGCGTTTTCTTCCAAGTAAGATACAGCCTGGCCAACAGTGGTAATTGTTTCGGCCTGCTCATCCGGAATAGAAATATTAAATTCTTTTTCAAATTCCATAATTAATTCAACGGTGTCCAAGCTATCGGCACCTAAATCATTAGTGAAAGAAGCTTCAGGAGTAACCTCTGCTTCATCTACACCTAATTTGTCAACAATTATTTTCTTAACTCTTGTTGCAATGTCTGACATGATAGTAAAATTTAGTTAATACAGCTGCAAAAATATACTTTTTGATCTAATTACAAAGAAATAGTACTTCGAGTGAAATAATTAATAAATACCGGGCTTAATTCAGGTACTACAGTAAAATGATATGGCTCTATGAAATCGCCTGTTTGCATCCAATAAAAAAAACAAATATTATTTATGAAAGGCAACCCCATAAATTTTCCCGGCCTGCTCAAATCAAACTGAAAATTATGTATATTGTAATAACTTTTCCCCTAACCGTCAAACAAAAATTAAATGGGTCTTAAACAAATTGATCATGGCTCTCCTGAATATAAGCAAATGGTTAAGCTTAGGTATAATATACTGCGGCAGCCTCTAGGCCTTGGGTTTACTTCGGATGAACTGGAAAAGGAAAAAAATGACATTTTAATCGCAGCTTTTGATGATGATGATATGCTTGGCTGTTGCATGCTTGTGCCGGTAGATAATAATACCCTTCGGGTGAGGCAGATGGCTGTAAATAATAACCTGCAGGGAAAAGGGATTGGCGCTTCAATTATGGCATTCGCAGAAAACCTCGCCCGCGATAAGGGCTATAGTAAACTCATCATGCATGCCCGTGATAGCGCCATAGGGTTCTATGAAAAATTTGGGTATAAGGTGACCGGCGATTTATTTTTAGAGGTAAAGTTGCCGCATCATGTGATGGAGAAAAAGTTGTAAAAGGTTGGACAGGGTATGATGTTTTGAAGGCCATTATCAAATAAAAGATTTGGATGAACCACTTGCTCCTTTCTAAAATGCAATTTCATTCTTGTTAGTTGAAGGTTCGGATTTGCCTTATTCAATTCCAAAAATGATAAGGCTACCCGTTGTTGCTCTCTACTATTACCCATTCATTGGATGCTGGATGGTGGATACTGGATACTGGATACTGGATACTGGAAACTGGATGCAGTATAATAAGCACAGTAAAGAACAATATCCAATTCAAGTAACATCCAGCAACAAGCATCAAGAAACCAGACTATTGATCATCCACCACTGTCGGGGTTTGCAACCGCCGACAGGGTTTCCCGATTTCCGATTGCCGATTCCCGATTGCCCCACCACTTACTTCCTGATCTTCTGTGAAAGTATCTTTCTTGCCTCATGCTCGTCATCGCCTTCAAAGGCCTCTTTTGGAATAATAAAGAAAGAACGGCTATTGAAATACAAATGAAAGAAATGTGGGCTCTCGATCCAGGTATTGAATTCTTTCCACTCCCAACTGCGGCTTCCCTTATCATTTTCTATTACAAAAAAATTTGCAGCAAGTGTTGTGCGCAACCGGTCTTTAAAAACAGGTGCCTTTCTATAAATGATCCTCGGTAATAAGAACCAGAATAATAACATCAGTATGAACCAAAGTGCCGAACTCATTAAAAACGCCAACGGAGAAATTACTTTCGCATAAAAAAGAATGGCAGATATAATTGCATACACATTTACCAATATCATCATTATTTTAATTTCCTTTCGACTGATAAAATGATAACGAAGTGCCTGGATGACTTTTCCTTTGTTGTAGTTGAAATATGAAGAGGTCAAAAGAGTTTAAAGTTTAGAGTGTATCGCCTGGAGTTACCGGTGCAAAGGTAATCGCTATTCCAGTAAACAAACACAGAGCTGTAAACTCAGAACCCTAAAACTAGTTATTGCTTTTTAGTTCGGCTCCTTCACACGTTTTTTTTATCACTTTGTTAATATCAGGCCCGTTCAATTCAAAGTCTAAACTCCCTGGATCTTAACCTAAACTAATTTGTCGTTCTCCTGATGTCTTGTAGCGTCCCGTGAAGTCTTCTTCTCAAAATTTTTTTGTAGTGCTTCTGTAAGATTCACGCCTGTTTGATTGGCAAGGCAGATGAGTACCCAAAGGACATCGGCCATTTCATCGGCAATAAGCCCCGTCGCTTCCTCACCCGGTTGATGGGCATCACGGTAAGACTGGTCGCCATATATCCTTACAAAATGCCTGCTCAATTCCCCAACTTCTTCCATGAGAATGCCGAGGTTGGTCAACTCAGAAAAATATTTTACACCAATTGTTTTTATCCAATGGTCTACATCGGTTTGGGCTTGCTGTAATGTCATTTCACGAATGTAAGGCACGAATTTCAGGAATTAAAACAGAACTCTTAGAGATACAAAAGAAGTTTGCCCAAAATTGGCGATGATGCATAATTGAAGATTGGAAGCTTTTAGATAATTGATCGTTTGTTTTATAAAAGCGTTTACAATCACTGAAGTTGCTTTTATTTCTAAAATTATTGAGTTGTATGCAATAAAATCGGCTGAATATGAATGTGGCAAAATTTGCCCTTTGTATGAAACAGTAAATTTCTTTTCTCTTCGATAAGAAATTTTGTTTTTTTTTTAAATTCAATCTCCAGTGCATCCTTATAAATAATTTCTTTAAAACCCATTCCCAATGCCTTATGAACTTCCATGCACAATCCAACTATTTTATAGGATTCATCCTTAAGAATTAAATCAGTCATAATACGGAATTTTAGTTCCTAAATCTCCATATTAATTCGTGCAATTCGTGTAATTCGTGCTCCTACAATTCGTGTTTTTTCCTCCGTTTTTTCCAGTATTATTCCCGGAACTTAGTGTCAATCCAAATGGTCACCGGCCCATCATTTATCAACTCTACTTTCATATTTGCAGCAAATTCCCCTGTGTGAATATTTTTTTCGAGATCTTTTTCCAATTGTGTAATCAAGGATTTATACAATGGTATTGCTGTTTCCGGGCGTGCTGCTTTAATATAACTGGGACGGTTACCCTTTTTCGTAAGTGCATGCAATGTGAACTGGCTTACCAATAAAATATCAGCTCCAATACTTTTTACAGAGATATTCGGCACATTGTTTTCATCATCGAAAATGCGCAGGTTTGTAATTTTATTGCTTAACCATTCTATATCTGTTGAATCATCTGCTTCTTCAATGCCAACGAATACGAGCAGCCCATGATGAATGGATGATTTTAATTTATCATCAATTATTACAGAAGCTTTCAAAACTCTTTGAATAACTGCCCTCATTTTAACCAGATTTTAAATTAAAGATAGGATGATAAGGCATGAAAAATGGGTACCTTGCCTATAATACTATTACAACATATTTTTACTTCAAAAAAATTTATTCTTTCCACAAAAAGTGCAAAACCCCGCAAAATCAATGTGCGGTTGACTTATAAAAAAATCCACATATTTTGTCCACAGAGTGGGGATATAATCAAACAAAAAAGTTCAACGACAAAAGATATTTTCGTTCTCCTTCGGGGCTCAAATAATAACCAAAACTTAACCTTACTTACTAACAAATAAATACTAATCACCATGGCAAATAAAAAGCTACCTCTCAAAGCGCTCCGTTTCACAAGGCAGTTCACAAAAGACGGAGTGAGCCCATATGACATGTTTGAATATGATTACAGAACCTCTGTTATAAAAAATCCTACAGGCGAGGTTGTTTTTCAAATGGATAATGTAGAAGTACCGAAACAATGGAGCCAGATCGCTACGGATATCCTGGCGCAGAAGTATTTCAGAAAAGCAGGGGTACCGCAACCAGACGGAAGCATGGGAAGGGAAACCAGCATCAAACAGGTTGCTCACCGTATGGCGCATTGCTGGCGGGTTTGGGGCGAACGTTATAATTATTTTTCAAGCACAAATGATGCACAAATATTTTATGATGAATTGGCTTACTCTATCCTTAACCAGGCTTGTGTTCCAAACAGCCCCCAATGGTTCAATACAGGATTACATGAGGTATATGGCATTACAGGGAAACCACAGGGTCATTATTTTGTTGACCCGAAAGACAATTTATTAAAAAAATCAACCTCCGCTTACGAACGCCCCCAGCCCCACGCTTGCTTTATATTAAGTGTTGAAGATGATCTTGTGAACGACGGTGGCATCATGGACCTTTGGGTTCGGGAAGCAAGAATCTTTAAGTATGGTAGTGGTGTTGGAACAAATTTCAGCAGCATTCGGGGAGAAGGTGAAAAATTAAGTGGTGGTGGCACCTCGAGTGGGTTGATGAGTTTTCTTAAAATTGGTGATCGTGCTGCCGGTGCGATTAAAAGTGGTGGTACTACCCGCCGTGCAGCCAAGATGGTTTGCCTTGATCTCGACCATCCCGAAATAGTAAATTTTGTAAACTGGAAAGTAAAAGAAGAAGATAAAGTTGCCGCTTTGATCGCTGCTGGTTATCCAAGCGATTACGAAGGTGAGGCGTATCGTACGGTCAGCGGGCAAAATAGTAACAACTCTGTTCGTATTCCAAATTCTTTCTTTAAAGTGCTGGATGAAAAAGGTGATTGGGAATTAAAAGGAAGAAGTGATGGACGCACGATGAAGACAGTGAAGGCCACAGAACTTTGGGAACAGATCAACTATGCGGCATGGCGTTGTGCTGATCCTGGAACACAATATGATACCACGATCAATGAATGGCATACCTGCCCCGAAGGTGGACCGATAAGGGCGTCTAACCCATGCAGTGAGTATATGTTCCTTGATAATACAGCCTGCAACCTTGCGAGTGTGAACCTTCGCCGTTTCTTTAATGAAGCCGATAACAGCTTTGATGTGAAAGGCTTTGAACATACCTGTCGCCTGTGGACGGTTGTTTTGGAAATATCTGTTCTCATGGCCCAGTTTCCTTCAAAAGAGGTTGCACAATTAAGCTATGATTACCGTACACTTGGGTTGGGTTATGCAAACCTTGGAAGCATGCTAATGGTAAGCGGCATTGCTTACGACAGTGAAGAAGCAAGAGGTATTGCAGGTGCCATCACTGCGATCATGACTGGTACCGCATATAAAACATCTGCAGAGATGGCTGGCTTCCTTGGAGCTTTTGCCAGGTATCCTGAAAATAGAAATCATATGCTTAAAGTTATGCGCAATCACCGTGCAGCCGCTTATGATGCAATGGATGCTTATGAAAGCATTGAAATAAAACCAAAAGGGATTGATGCAAAATATTGCCCCGATTACTTATTGAAAGCTGCTACCAAAGCATGGGATGATGCTGTTCAGTTAGGAGAAAAATATGGCTATCGCAATGCGCAAACCACTGTAATTGCTCCAACAGGAACCATTGGACTTGTAATGGATTGCGATACAACCGGCGTTGAACCTGATTTTGCCTTGGTTAAATTTAAAAAATTAAGTGGTGGTGGTTATTTTAAAATAATCAACCAAAGCGTGCCGCAGGCATTGCGAAACCTCAAATACAATGAGCAACAAATTGAAGAGATCGTAAACTACGCAAAAGGGCATGCTACTTTAAAAGGTGCTCCTTATATCAATGAAGTTTCATTAAGCGAAAAAGGATTTTTACCTGTTGAAATTCAAAAGCTGAATGCGGCAATGGCAAGCGCTTTCGAGATTGGTTTTGTGTTTAATGTTTACACACTTGGTGAAGAATGCCTGCAGCGTTTAGGATTTGCTGCGGCTCAATACCAGGATTTTGGATGGAGCTTGCTTGAAGCATTGGGATTCACAGACGAGGAGATCGATGCAGCGAATATTTATATCTGCGGAACAATGACCGTAGAAGGCGCTCCTTATTTGAAAGCATCACATTTACCCGTTTTTGATTGTGCTAACAAATGTGGTGCAACAGGGGAACGCTATATTCATGCACATGGCCATATTCGAATGATGGCTGCTGCACAACCATTCTTAAGTGGCGCTATCAGCAAAACCATCAACCTGCCGAATGAGGCCAGCATGGCAGATATTGCAGATTCTTACCGCTTAAGCTGGGAACTTGGTTTAAAAGCGTGTGCACTTTACCGTGACGGATCTAAGTTGAGCCAACCTCTCAGCAATAAATCTGATAAAAAGAAAAAGGATGCTACCGAAGAAGTTGCTGAACTTATCCCTGCACCAATAGCTCAAAGCAATATGGTAGACATGGGGAAACTCACCATAGAAGAATTGCTTGAAGAAATGAACAAGCGTGTTCAAAACAGCGCTGATACTTCTTTAAAACGCCAGTTGGCCATGATCGTAGAACGTCGTGCATTACCTGCAAAGCGTAGAGGTTTTACACAAAAAGCAAAGATTAATGGCCAGGCATTATTCCTGCGTACCGGCGAATACAATGATGGCACTTTAGGGGAAATCTTTATCGATATGGCAAAAGAAGGTGCTACGATGCGTAGTATGCTTAACTGTTTTGCCATTGCAATTTCGATCGGTTTACAATATGGTGTTCCATTGGAAGAATACGTTGAAAAATTTGTGTTCACCAGGTTTGAACCAGCCGGTATGGTCGATCATCCAAATATTAAAACAACCACTTCCATCATTGATTTTATGTTCCGTTCACTTGCATACGAATACTTAGGCAGGAATGATTTGGTTCATGTACTTGACAAACCTGAAGTTCAAAACCTTGGTAATGAAGCCTGGGATATTGAATCGCCTACGATTGGCGATCGCAAACCTGACCTAAGTGAAGTTAGGGTGACTGGAACGGCAAAACTACAGCCTGAATCCGCAAAAGCACACAGGTCAACTTCATACGCCGCTAAACCCATTGCCAACCTTGATGCAGTTAGCCAGGCAAATAAATCAATGCAGGGAGATGCTCCCGCATGTAACACTTGCGGACACATAACAGTACGCAGTGGCACATGTTACAAATGTTTGAACTGCGGGAACAGTTTAGGATGTAGTTAAACCATTTAGTAAGTACAATATAAAAAATGGCCGCTCTGTTGAGTGGCTATTTTTTTGCCCTTGTTGGCTAAATAAAAAGTTATACCCGAAGAGTTCGCTTTTAGCTATAAAAAGATATTTTTATAGGGTCAAAATTGTTAACTGCTTAAAAAACGATCAATGAACCCTATCAAAACGAAACTTTGTATTACGATACTGGCGCTTTTAACCCTCTTTATTTTCAATTCAAACGCCCAAACAAATAACCCGCTGATCAATAGCGGGGAAATCATTGAGAAAGGGGCTAAGCTGCACGATGATAAAAAATACCAGGAAGCTATTGCAGAATACCAGAAGGTAGATCGCAGCGATACAAATTATGTAAACGCACTTTATGAATTAAGCAATAGTTGTTATGCTGACAGCCAATTTACAAAATCAATAGAATATGCAAAACTAGGCATGAGCCTGTTTCCTCAGAAATATGCTATTTATAGCATGCAGGCCGCAAATGCAATGGATGAAATGAACAGGAATGAAGAAGCATTGCAGCTATATGATGAAGCGATTAAAAAAAATCCCCTGTCTTACATTTTATATTTTAACAAAGGGGTTGTCAACTTCAAATTAAAAAAATATGAAGAAGCCAAAAAGAATATGCAGCAATGCCTGCTGATCTATCCCTACTATTCTTCTGCTCATTATTTTTTAGGTAAAACGTACATGATGCAGGGAAATCTTGTTGCAGCATTGCTGGCCCTTAAAACCTATTTACTGATTGCTCCATCGGGCAGGTACTATGTAAATGTAATTAATGCTATGAGCAGTATAGCCAAAGTAAATGATGAAGTACTGGAGTATGTGAAAAATGCTTCACGCAGTAAAGAAGATAATTTCAGCGAACTACAGGATATTCTTTTATCAAAACTGGCCCTCGACAGGCAATATAAATTAAAAGTAGATCTTGAAGATAATATTGT
>JBDSBG010000023.1:0-10986 GCA_039921685.1 Ferruginibacter sp. | reverse complement strand
TGTGTAAAACACCTTTATTAGAATTGTTTTCAAACTCGTATCCGCAATATGTCAAAGAACAAGAAGATAGTCAGTTGAGTATCTTTGAATTATAACAAGACGCTAATGATCTTAAATCTTAAATCTTTTTAACCCAAACATATTCTGCAAATCCAAGCAGGTCCCAAAAAATATTTCCCTGTATTTTTTTTCCTTTAACCAGGCTCGCTATAATCCTCAATGGCATTGCCATCATAAACCACGGGTTTCTTCGCGTACCGGATTTTAAAACTTCACATGCGTGGCCTTCAAATAATTTTCTAAGCTCCCCGGTCGAATATATCCTGACATGAGTAGGATCATCTTTAAAATTCAAAGTGCCATACATGGATGGAAGCTTCGTGCTTTTAATGCCCGGGTATTCTACATACATATATCCCCCTTTTTTTAACTTAGGCAAAAGGCCACCGATCACTTCATCACCATTAAATAAATGTTCGATCACATGTACCATCCATATCCCATCAAAATAATTATTTGGAATTGAAGTGAAGTCAAGCTTTGTCAGATCCATTTCATAAAATGCAGTCATAGCCTTAAAATCGGCTGGATCATTATTATAATCCTTCTCCATGTCCACGCCATGATATTCACATTGTGGGAAAACCCTTTTTGTTTTACCTGCAGAGTGATTGCCGGCACCAATATCAAGTAAACGAAAGGGCTTATTGCCGAAAGATTTTTTTAAAAAAATAAATTTCGTAACAAATGAAGAAGCAACTGCTTTTATTGTCATGTTAAGTGTAATAGATCCCTCCATTCATTTTATGGAAATGCCCCTCACTGATGAAGGGCATTGTTAATGATAGCATTCACTAATTAGTCAGCGTATATTTTTTGATCCACTGTTATGTTTGTGTCGATCGTACTAAACACAATCGTACCGCGGCTGGTAGCAACCGAATACGGAAACCAGTATCCATCCTTATTTTGCTTATAATCTGAAAAATTTGATTCAGCCATATTTCCGTCCGGGCCTTTGCTTGCCGACCGAACAATCTGGTTTGTTGTTTTGTCGATATAGAAGTTTGTAACTTTCCCGGTCTTGTAGGTAAGCTTTAGGTTATATGCTTCTTTGCCATCGATTTTTTCAGTACCTACCAGTTCAAGAGTGCTGCCTTTTTCTTTATAGTTAAACAGGCCGCCTTGTATGTCCATTTGAGATGCAACTGATTTGAAAGTTTCGTCATCCATATCCTGTGCTTCTTCCATTCCTGGCATAAACATTTTTCCTTTAGTTGTATTTGCCAGTTGATAATAAGAATTTCCCATTAGCTCTATGTCTAGTCTCATCCCAACCAATTGGGTTTTTGTAATAACCATTGGAATATCCATACCCTGGGCACTCATGCTGCCATTCATTTTAACTGTTTTTAAAGCAGCCAGCTTTTCTTTGCCCCCCATTGTTTCAATATATTTATTTACAACCTCATCAGCTGTTTGCGCATTTGCATGGAAACCTGCGAAAGCTATTGCCGCGAATAGTAATAATGTAATTTTTTTCATTGTTATTTTTTTTAAAGATTAAGTTTTTTAAACCTTGTGTAAATTTTGAGGTTGCAATATAGCGGAAAAAAAGCTATCCGCTATTAGGTTTTAGCTGTTAGCTTTGCAGCTATCACAAAAAAAACGGGCATATTTAAAAATATACCTTTTCTACCAGTTGGGGATATTTGTATTGGAGTTCCCTCACGATTTGAAGCTGAAATTTAGAAAATATTGATTATAGCGCTGACCAAAACTTTTAGCCATTATGAATTCATTTATAATAGAAGGAAATATAGTTGATATAAATGCACGAGATATTTTTTATGGTTCGGTCGAAATTACCGGAAAAAAAATAACCAGGTTAATCAACAATGGCGAAATGCGTATTGATAAACCTTATGTATTACCGGGCTTCATCGATAGCCATGTGCATGTAGAAAGCTCTATGCTGGTTCCATCTGAATTTGCAAGGCTGGCTGTGGTTCATGGCACAGTGGCAACGATCAGCGATCCACATGAAATTGCAAATGTTTGCGGGATGGAAGGTGTGCAGTTTATGATAGACAATGGAAAAACCGTTCCCTTTAAATTCAATTTTGGAGCCCCGAGTTGTGTACCAGCAACTATTTTTGAAACTGCCGGCGCTGCCCTCAATAGCACCGAGGTGGAAACATTACTACAAAATCCAGAAATAAAATACCTGAGTGAAATGATGAATTTTCCGGGTGTATTGCATAATGATGAAGAAGTGATGAAAAAAATTGCGGCAGCGAAAAAATACAACAAACCCGTTGATGGACATGCGCCAGGACTTAGAGGCGAACTGGCAAAAAAATATATTGAAGCCGGGATTAGTACCGATCATGAATGCTTTACGGCGGAAGAAGCGCTTGACAAACTGCAATATGGCATGAAGATCCTGATTAGAGAAGGAAGCGCAGCGAAAAATTTTGAAGCATTGATCGGCCTCTTACACGATCATTCCGATAACATGATGTTTTGTAGTGATGATAAACATCCCGACAGCCTTGCAGAAGGCCATATCGATCAACTTTGTGCCAGGGCCGTTAGAAAGGGCATTGACATTTTCAAAATATTAAAAGCTGCCTGTGTGAATCCGGTCATGCATTATAAAATGGAGGTTGGTTTATTGAGAGAAGCGGACCCTGCAGATTTGATTGTTGTGGCTGACCTCTCCAATTTTAAGGTATTAGAAACTTATATAGACGGAATACTGGTTGCTAAAAATGGAAAATCACTTATAGAAACAAGCCCGTCTCCCATTATTAATCAATTCGATTGCACTGAAAAAGAACCTGCCGATTTCACTGTTCCTTATCTTGGAGAAAAAGAGATTGCAGTGATCGAAGCCCTGGATGGCCAACTGATAACCAACAAATTATTTGTTGCACCAAGAGTAAATAACGCAACCATTATAAGTGATATAGAAAATGACATTTTAAAAATAGTGGTTGTAAACCGTTACAGGAATGAAGTGCTTGCAAAAGGCTTTATTAAGAACATTCAGATAAAAAAAGGAGCGCTGGCTTCTTCGGTAGCACACGATAGCCATAACATTGTGGCCGTTGGTACCGATGATGAGAGCCTGTGTAAAGCAGTGAACCTTGTTATAAACCAACGGGGTGGGGTAAGTGCAGTTGCCGACGGTGAAGAAAAAATCCTTCCACTCCCTGTAGCGGGCCTGATGAGCAATCTTGATGGATATGAAGTTGCAAAAGCGTACACCGCAATAGATAAATTCACAAAAGAAAAAATGGGCAGTACACTCGGTGCACCGTTTATGACCTTATCGTTTATGGCACTGCTGGTGATACCACATCTAAAGTTGAGTGACAAGGGGTTGTTTGATGGAGATCGTTTTAGCTTTATTGCTCCTGGCGAGGGGAGTCGGCAAACGGGAATCGGGAATCGGGAATGTTGAATAGGTAAATTTAAAAGAGCTGAGATTATTTTTCTAAATATTCAACGGAAGAATCCCTATTATGATATAAAGTTCAGAATTTCAGAATTTCAACATTAACTATACCTAAAACAGCCGCAACCCAGGTTGCCGATTCCCGATTCCCGTTTGCCCGTTCTAAAATTTCGCCGATATCACCTTCATCCCTACACTATCCGTTCCTTTCGGTGCAAAGTATTTGGATTTGAAACTTGTACTGCCACCGGGGCTTACGGTTTCATAAACTGTTTGAGTATCTTCTTCCAGCAGTGTGCCCGTTTTACTGTAGAAAAATAATTTTATCTCAACATCTTTGAATTGTACCATTTTTGCGCTGTTGAAAATACTACCCTTAATTATAGTCTGGCCTACGATGTTTTTTTTGTTGTTTCCTGAAATAGATAAAAAGCGTTCAGGATTTTTTTTCTCAATTTCCTCTATAGATAACTTCCCCTTTTCATAAGTCTCATCGGTTTTTATATCATACTTATTTGGATTGCTGCAGGCGGCCAGCAAGAATGTGCCCGCAAGTAAGACTATGGTCAGATGTTTCATAATAAGAAATTTGGAAGGAAATATAAAATTACAATTTTGTAAAACTGTTCGCTAAAAATACGCTTAACACGATGAATTTATTTTAGATTTGTTTGTTAATGTGTGTAAAATTTATTGGCTGATATGGTGAAATGGTGAAATTCCTGCAGATTCAGACCGGTAAATAAGCATCAATTTGGGTACAAAATAAAATTTATGGTACATAATCTGAGTTCAAAACATTCATTGATCAGCAACTGGGTTAGCGAACTCAGGGACCTGGAAGTGCAGCAGGACCGTATGCGTTTCAGGCGCAACCTTGAACGCATAGCAGAAGTAATAGGCTACGAGATCAGCAAACAGATGGAAACAGTGGACAAAGACATCACTACCCCAATGGGTATAGCTACCTGTAAGGTTATCAAACATCAACCTGTGCTGGCTACCATCCTTCGTGCGGGGCTCGCAATGCACAACGGTTTGCTGAATTTTTTTGATAGGGCTGATAATGCTTTTTTGAGCGCTTACAGAAAACACCATGCTGATGGCAGCTTTGAAATAAGCCTTGAATATATGAGTTGTCCTGAGATAGAGGACAGGATCATTATCATCAGCGACCCCATGCTCGCAACAGGTTCTTCACTGGTAAAGGCGATTCAATACCTGAAAGGGGAAGGAAATATTAAAGAGCTGCATATTGTTTGCGCCATTGCCTGCTCGGTGGGAGTAGAATATGTACTCCGTGCCGAGCCGAAAGCCACTATCTGGTGTGGTGATATTGATGACGAGTTAACGGCAAAGGGATATATTGTGCCCGGGCTGGGCGATGCGGGTGACCTTGCCTACGGTTCAAAAATGCAGGGATAAATTCTGTATGGCAGGAAATTAAATATGTGTGTAAACACCTATGCGTGGCTGTAATTATAATTAAAAAACCTCGCTGGTATATTGAAGGAAATCAGCTGATTACCATTTTTACCCATGAGCCCCAAACTTTAGGCTATTTAAATGCAGCATTTTATAGTAATTGCTTATCTTTATTGCAAGAACAATCCTATAATGAGAAAATACTTTGTTTTTATTTTTGCCCTCATGCTAACCGGTATTGCAAAAGCCCAGGATCCGCATTTTTCACAATTTTTTGCATCACCGCTTACACTTAATCCTGCATTTACAGGAAAGTTTGACGGAAAGTGGCGCTTAGCAGCTAATCATCGTGATCAATGGCCATCAATCCCGAAGGCTTATGTGACTACGAGCGCATCAGTTGACTTTCCAATCCTTAAGAAAATGGTACCGGAAAATGATGTTTTCGGGATTGGGGTTTCCGGCGTTAGTGATGCAAGTGCAAACAGTGCCCTCAAACTTAACTATGGTTCATTGTCTCTTTCTTATCACAAAGCATTGGATGAAAATGGGTATAATACCATCGGGGCCGGCTTCCAGGCCACCTATTCAAGCATGGTACTTGATATTACTAAATTGACTTTTGAAGATGAGTTAACACAAAATGGTTTTGCCAATGGAACTACCATGGATATCCTTACAAACGGAAACACACAAAGTTATTTTGATTTGAATGCCGGGGTTTTGTATTCCGGATCTACCAATGGAGAGAACAATTATTATTTAGGGGTTTCAATGTATCATATTAACCGGCCTAAGGTGACATTTAAAAAAGACAATTGGTATTTAACAAGCCGCCTCACCGTTCATGGTGGTGCTTCGTTACCAATATCCGATGTGGTAGGTGTAAATCTTTCTGCCATTTATCAGGCGCAGAACAAAGCAAGTGAAACCTTGTTTGGCGGTGCCCTGGCATTGAATGCCAACAGCGATAATATAAACCCAACCAATGTTTTTCTCGGTGCATGGATGAGGATCAACGATGCGATCATACCATACGTTGGACTGGAATTTATGGGTTTAAGGATTGGGGCGAGCTACGATATCAACATAAGCAGCCTTAAAGCGGCTACTGGTAACCGTGGGGGTTCCGAAATTTCCATAATATACATCAAGCGTAAACAGGAATCGAAAGGTATTCCATGTCCAAGGTTTTAAGTTGGTTAACAGGGGTCATATGATCAACTCTATTAACTTTTTCAACTATACCAACTACTTAACCGGCCTTCCACTTACAAACTTATTTCCCTTAATAAAAAAACGGTAAGGAAGCAACCCGTCTTCTCCTGCACTTTCTACGCCGATGCGTTTGCTTATTCCAATATGCCCGGCTTCTACAAAACTCTGATCGTCCTCGTAAATATAAATATCATCTTCAATAAGCAAAGTCCCGGAATGCTTTTTTGAAATACCCAATGCCTTACCAACGTTACCGGGCCCTTTGGTTAATGTATTGTCTACGCTGTTTTTTCCTGTTCTTTGCAACATGATATCTATGCCTTCGATAGGATCAATAGCACGGATCAAAATAGCATCCGGCACTTCCTTCGCATTGGTAACCACGTTCAGCATCTGGTGCATCCCATAGCAGATATAAATGTAAGCCGTACCTGCAGCTGCATACATATGTTCATTGCGTGCTGTCCTTTTTCCAGCAAATGTATGAGAAGCACGATCCGTAATAGCAACGTAGGCTTCTGTTTCAACAATTCTCCCACTGGTACGTTTACCTTCGATCGTTGTAACAACCACTTTCCCCAACAATTCTCTTGCGATCTCTACCACATTTTTCCTGTCATAAAATGAAATGCCGAGTTTTTTCATTAGCCTGTAAATTGAAAAGCAAAAATAATGAAAAGGTTCATGGTGAATTGTGAATGGTCAACGGTGAATGGTCAATGGTGAAAATGCGAAGAATTAACTATTCATCGTGTTTATCGTTTGTAATCATTGGCTATGTGATTAGCCGTGCTTGTATCATCTGTCCCGAATCTTTTATATCTTTAAAACATTAACCCAGAGAAGAGGCAATCGAGAATGGTCCTATAAAATTCAGGAACCTCCGGATTTTCACCATTCACTATTCATCCCTCACCACAATGCTTAAAGAAATCATCATATCAATACAGGCTTATTTTGAAGCACACCAGTTTATTGTTAAACACAGGCTTTGGAAATGGATACTGATACCCGGCCTAATTTATACGATCCTGTTTTTTGCCGGTGTGTGGCTTTTTTTGGTATCAAGCAATTCTGCCATCGAATTTGTGTTATTGAAAACCGGTGTAAAAGGCTGGCTGGATAGAATGCATGACAGCTGGCTCAATTTTTTCTTCATTGTTGGGCAGATAATATTAAGGCTGGTCCTGCTATTATTTTACTTTTCCCTTTTTAAATTTGTCTTCCTCATCATTGGTTCACCCGTATTTGCTTACTTAAGTGAAAAAACAGAAAGCATCATTGAGAACAAAGAATTCCCATTTAGTTTTAAACAGCTTGCTACCGATATTGTTCGTGCCATAAAAATTGCATTGAGAAATATGTTGTGGCAATCAGTTTACGTAATCACGATACTTATCCTGTCATTCATTCCCATCATAGGTTGGCCGGCACCGGTAGTAGCCCTCCTTGTTGAATGCTATTACCTGGGATTTTCTATGCTTGACTACAGCAGTGAAAGAAATAAAATGACTGCAGCACAGAGCATTGATTTTATTGGAAGGCACAAAGGCCTCGCTATTGGCAACGGAATCGTATTTTATATGTTGCATCTTCTTCCCATTATTGGATGGTTGCTTGCACCAAGTTATGCGGTGATTGCGGCTACACTGAGTTTACACCACGCTCAAAAAAAACATGTAATCATACGCTAAACAATGACGACCATTTATTTAATCCCTTGCTTTCTTGCGGATGATATTTTAGAAACGATACCGTCTTATGTGCTGGATGCGGTAAAACAATGCAGTGTGATATTTGCAGAGAATGAACGAACAGCCAGGCGGTACCTAAAGGCGCTGGATAAAGCCATCGTGATAGATGATTTCGAATGGTTTCCCATTCATAATGTAGAGGAAGACCAGGTAAATAATTTAAAAATAAAAATAAAGGAAGGGAAAAACATTGCGATCATCAGTGAAGCCGGGTGCCCCGGCATTGCAGACCCCGGCCAGTTGTTGATACGGGCTGCACAGGAAATGAATTGCATTATCAAACCCCTGGTGGGACCGAGTTCGATATTACTGGCATTAATGGCAAGTGGTATGAATGGCCAGCAATTTGAGTTTGCAGGTTACCTGCCAATTGAGAATCTTGCCAGGTCAAAAAAAATAAAAGAGCTTGAAGCCGCCTCTGCTAAACAGAACTCTACAAAAATATTTATAGAAACACCCTATCGCAATAACCAGTTATTGGAAAGTCTTATTCAAAATTGCCAGGCAGACACAAAACTGTGTATTGGGGTCAATATAACGGCAAAGGATGAACGAATTATTACCCGGGCCATAAAAGACTGGAAGCATAACAAACCTGAGTTGCATAAACTTCCTGCCATCTTTTTAATTTATGCCGGTGTTTAGCAGGGCATTCAGTCAGAGCTGGCTACCCAGCCGGTTGAAACAGGTCAGGCGTTTCAATGGTCCAGTTCCCTGGTACCGATTATTTTATCTACGATGTAACAGGTATAACCACGCCATGCTACACGGTGCTTATATTCCTTATAGTGAAGTTCGTAATACTTGCCACTGTTATTCATTAAGAAATTAGCGAGGCTGTCGTCCACCACCGAAAATTCGAAATCATAAGACTGCACAGAACCAACGCCCCTCGATCTGAAGCCTGCTTGAATTAGTTTCCCTTCATATGTTTTAAAAATATTGCCCTTTTTAACTACATAGTTCAACTCTCCTGATTTAACACCTTCGCCGAAAACATAAAAATAATTCCACCAAACGATTACGCCCGCCACAACAATACTGATGAGGAAAAAGATCCCGATAAACCTTTTGAAACTGTTTTTCCGGGGAGCCGGGGTATTTATTTCTGCCTGCATAAAAAATATATAGTAAGTAAAAGTATAATTATTAAAACAGACTGCCCGCTTTTTGTGATAACAAATCCGGGGAAAGTTTCACGTACCAGATTACAAACCATACTCACTCACCAGCCACACGAATGCGGCCATATTTACCGCTCCAAGATGAAGTTCTCTTTTACTCACCGATTCAAAAACATCATTGCCAGCATGGTGCAGGTCAAAATAACGTTGGCTATCAGGACGGAGGCCGGCAAGCGCTGCTCCTATTTCTTTCAGCGGGCCAACATCTGAGCCGCTTCCGGTTGCTGAAAGATCATATACACCGTATGGATAAAATAAATTTTTCCACTGCATCACTTTATTTTTTTGGTCTTTGTTCATTTCAAGCCCGAAACCTCTTGGAGTAAATCCTCCTCCGTCACTTTCCAAAGCAAAAATATGATGCTCCTTTTTTTTCTTTGCAGCATCCAGGTAAGCTGCTGATCCCCTGCCACCGCTTTCTTCATTCATAAATGCAACGGCCCTGATGGTACGCCTGGGTTTTATACCAACGGCTTTCAATGCCCTTATGATCTCAATGCTTTGAACTACGCCTGCCCCATCATCCTGTGCACCTTCTGCAAGGTCCCAGCTATCAAGATGGCCGCCGACGGTAATGATCTCCGCAGGATATTGACTACCCCTTATTTCACCAACTACATTAAATGAAGGAACATCCGCAAACATTTCGCATGAGGTTTTAAAAAAACCGGTCAACTGCATTTTTTTCTTTAGTTCCTGGCTTAGCCATTCCGCATCTTTTGTGCTAACTGCAACAGCCGGGATCTTTGGAAAAGAATCGTTGTATTGAGTATAACCAGTGTGCGGATAATCATCAATATTACTCGCAAGCGAACGAACCATGGCACCAATTGCACCATACCTGGAAGCCTGTGCCGGACCCGATCTCCGTCCCCCTCCACTTTCTCCATACGAAGTGAAAGTACTTATATGTGTTGGGTCCATTGCGAAATTAAAAAAGACGATCTTCCCTTTTATAACTGCTTCGCCTAGCCGATCTAATTCAGCAAAACTTCTTACTTCGATCACTGAGGCGCTAACGCCCTCTTTTTTTGAGCCCACAGAATTTCCCAATGCACAAAGATGCAATTCATGCCTGCTACCGTCTGCAAGCTGTATGTAGCCTGTTTCCTTTTCACCCCTTATCCAATGCGGAACCATGCAGGGAATTAAATAGACAGTGTCTGCGCCGGCTTCTTTCAGCATTCGTTCGGTGGCGACCACTGCCTTCTCAGCATTTTCAGAACCACTTAACCTCGCCCCGATCTGTTTGCAAAAAAAACGAAGGTTCTCATAAGCCTGTCCATTGATCAATATCTCATTGGCGATTTTTTTTATTTGGATGGAGTCTGCATTTTGACTGAAGCAGGCCAGGCTGAGGAAGGTAAAGCCCGCAATTGTTAACCAATTTTTCATGATAACTGAATTAAGTATTAACAAACTTAGGTAATTACCGTTAATCAATTAATAATAAAAGGCTTGTTTATTTAATTGCTAAATTGCGATCTAAATGCTTGTCAAAATACAGTTATGAATATAGCAATCGTTTGTTATCCTACATTTGGCGGCAGTGGTGTGCTTGCCACGGAGCTCGGAAAGGTGCTTGCAGAAAAAGGGCACAATATTCATTTTATCACTTATCAGCAACCCGTCCGCTTAAGTGGATTTCATGCAAACATATTTTACCATGAAGTAAGAGTACCAACTTATCCGTTATTTGATTTTCCACCGTATGAAACAGCGCTGGCAAGCAGCATGGTTGATGTTGTGAATAATCATAATATCGACCTTCTTCATGTACATTATGCCATTCCACATGCGTCTGCGGCTTATATGGCCAAGCAGATACTTGCAAAACAAAACAAGATCATCCCGGTAATTACTACACTGCATGGAACGGATATCACCCTTGTGGGTCGTGACAAAACCTACAGCCCCGTGGTTACATTTTCCATGGAAGAAA
>JBDSBG010000022.1:0-13603 GCA_039921685.1 Ferruginibacter sp. | reverse complement strand
AAGTTCCGCTGCCACAAGATATTTTCCGGTTGACGATGCAATTTTCCCGGTTTGAGGTTCCGAATGGACAATCCCGGTTAGCAATCCAAAAAAGATCAACATAAATAATTTCATCGTCATTTTTTTTATTGAACTGCAAATTTCGCCTATGTATTACTGATTCGATCATAAGAAAAAGGAATTAAGCTTTATTTAAGAAAATGGTTTGGGCAGTTAACCCCGGCTGTAAGATGGCTGGCATATTTTATGACTTACAGTTTAAAAAAATCATGAGTAGTATCAATGAACAACAGGTTGAAAATAACTATGAGGACCTGCACGGCATTGAAGCCGTCAATAAGATAAAGGCACTGGCAGAAAAAAGCAGTACTTGCTTTTTTTGTACTTCGATTAATAAAGACAGGCCATTTCAAACCCGGCCTATGTCAGTGCAAAAAATAGACGACGAAGGTTGCATTTGGTTTCTCAGTGCAGCCGATAGTGAATTAAATGCCCAAATCTTATCCGATAATACTGTTCAACTTCTTTTCCAGGGTTCAGCTCATTCTGATTTTTTAAATCTTTATGGGGTAGCGGGTATTTCCACAGACAAGGCAATGATAAGTGCCCTTTGGGAACCTCTCGCAAAAACATGGTTCACAGAAGGTAAAGATGATCCACGAATTACGGTGATAATGTTCGCCCCCAGGGAGGGTTACTACTGGGATACAAAACACGGAAATGCAGTAGCCTTCGTGAAAATGGCACTTGGGGCTATTATGGGGAAAACCATGGATGATTCGATTGAGGGAAAAATTATTTTGTAGGCTAGTAGGTGAGTGAGACCATCTGTATTAAAAAAAAAGGAAAAACTCCAGGTCAGGTTGATTGCAGGATAATGATCTTAAAAGCCTGTCTCGTTTTAAATGGAAGGTAAAACCTTGACAACGATGACGCATCAAATATTCGCACAACTTCCGTTTAAAAATCAATGCATGTTGCTTAGAGATCTCGCCGTGTTGGTAGCCGATCGGAATGATCACATATTCAACTATTACCTTTTCCAGCTTGACTCTTTTTATATTGAGATCCGTGTAACCCGTGCGGGAAATGTACTTGAAGAACTTGTCTCATTTTCCGATGTGAAATTTATCGAGCGGTACCTGGACCCTATTAACATCTATCAATTGATAAACTGAAAAGGAGCGACCTTGTTTCATAAAACAAAACCTGCCATCTGGTATTCTTCTCTTGTAACGATTTTTATTGGAATTAGTGTTCTACCGGCACGGGCTTTGAATATCTTCTCAAACTATTCAATTTAAACACATAATCATGAAAAAAATAACCACCGTTGCCGCATTAGTGTTTTGCCTGTCGATCAACGTTGATGCGCAAACCAGAGATAGCAGCGCAAAAGAAAGGAATGGTAGTGGCCACAACACTGATCATAATACAAAGAAAAAAACAAAGGCAAACGGTAAGCAACAAAACGAGGATAGAGTGTCCAGGAGAGATAGCGCTTTAGCGTTGCCCCCCGAAGAGGAAAGCAGGAGATCACCTTCTTCCACCGTCCCTCCTAACACTCCCCAGTAAACGCTGATATTGTTGCAATTCCGAGAAGCGTCATCTAATATGGATGCAGGCTGAAAATGGAGTATGTTTATTTGAC
This sequence comes from Ferruginibacter sp., assembly GCA_039921685.1. Lineage (GTDB taxonomy): Bacteria > Bacteroidota > Bacteroidia > Chitinophagales > Chitinophagaceae > Ferruginibacter. The sequence goes on along the minus strand of JBDSBG010000022.1, from coordinate 11,952 downwards.
CCTAAGAGAAATTGCTCACCTACATCACTCATTTAATACATATAACCATACTTTGAAGTTAAACACATTGTCTCAGCAGGATCTTTATATCAAAAAGTCTATGCTGCCAGGTGCTGGTAAAGGATTATTCAGCAAAGTTTTAATAAAAAAAGGAACAATCATTATCGAGTATCGTGGAAAAATAACATCCTGGGAGGATGCAAATCATGATGATGGTAAAAATGCTTACATATATTATGTGAATAAATACCACGTAATAGATGCGGGCAATAATATAAAATGGCCGGCCCGGTACGCAAATGATGCCAGGGGAATCAAACAGATCAAAGGTTTAACAAATAACAGCACTTACATCGTAGATGAAAATGACAAAGTTTTTATAAAGGCCTTTAAAAATATACCAGCTGGTGCTGAGATTTTAGTGGGATATGGTAAAAGGTATTGGGAAGTGATAAAAAAATACATGGCAGAAGAAAAGAGAAACCAGTGATCTGATTCAACCATTTATTTGGGAGCACGTTTCGACCGGTCAAGGGTTGTTCTTCTTCACAAATGAATGCTGCCTCATTATTTAGTCTTCAGTGCAAATTGACGCTTCACTACTGTCTCCCTTCTTTTCTTCCAGCCCGCAATTGGCTCTCCACTGTAAACGGCTTTTCCCTTGATATCGGTGAGGCCCAGTTGCCGGTTTAAGCTACGGCTAATAGATTGTATCTTTTTGTTTGAACTTTTTTTAGACTGGTAAACAGCTTCAAATGCTTTGATCGCCTTATCAATAATCGCCAACTCTTTTTCATACTTTTTTTCTTTGCGGTATATGATCATTAGCCTCATGTATGCTTTTTGATTCAACGGGTTTGATTTAATCATGCTTAAATATATTCCTGGCAATTCAGCTAGCGGTGCAATTTTTTTTAATACAGGCTTCGGAGTCTCAGCCGCCCTCCTATTGATCTTTACAATCTTTCCCATTTCAATAATTTGCAATTATGGGTACTAAAAGGATGCCAGCACTATGGTATGTTGTTTGATTTATAAATTGTATGCACGTTATACAATCTCAGCTCATAAATTACAGTTTCGACGAACAGGTTCAAAAAAAAATCAAGTTGATTCGTTGGTGGGTTTTAGTTAATGCAAATGGTGAAGAAGAGGCGGCCGCTTTCGATCAACAGCAGCAGGCGATATTTATGAATTTTATGGATGATCACCCCGCCAATTTCCCTGTAGATAAAAGAGAAATATTTGATTCATTTTCCCTCAAGCCGCCTTCGCTGCTTTACGAGGACCAGGAATCTGATGGGGAAAAACCATGCATTTTATTGATCAGGGCCCAGGCTCAAAATACAGTGAGTGGAATATGCAGGCGCATGGATATTGTCTTGCAAAACAATGAACTGCCAATCAAATTACCATTTGATCTGGCAGGAGAGATCATCATGGAAAGGGCATGATGAATTGGAGATTTGTAACCCAGGATTCAGCTAAATTTCTATTTTACTCCGCTCGATGAACTCTTATAACCCAGCAATAAAAAGATAAACAATGAACAGGATATGCTGCATCTTAATCGTTATTTTACTTCTACATAATGCAAAATCATTTTCTCAAAAAAACAACTATCCCTATCCTTTGCATTTCTTTGATGTTCCCGTTGAAAGAACCATTTGCAAAATGGCGTTTATGGACATTGCTCCTCTTAACCCTACAGGTAAATCAATTGTTTTATTCCACGGTAAAAATTTTAATGGTTATTACTGGAAAGATATCATTCCAGTTTTCACGGGACTTGGCTTCAGGGTCATCGTTCCCGATCAACCGGGGTTTGGAGAATCAGATAAACCAGATCTTCATTATAGTTTTCACCAAATGGCAATGGGTGTAAAAAAGTTACTCGACTCATTAAGTATCGATAAGGTTTGTTTACTAGGTCATTCAATGGGAGGAATGCTTGCCGTAAGATTCGCATTGATGTACCCGTTGCATGTTGAAAAAATGATCCTCGAAAATCCGATAGGCCTGGAAGACTATAAAACCTTTGTACCCTATAAAACTCTTGACAGCCTATACAAAAAAGAACGTGCTGCTACGTATGCATCTTATAAAAAATACCAACAAACCTATTATCCTGTATGGAAACCGGAATATGAACAATATGTGCAGGAACAAGCTAAAGTTCTTTCAAAAAAGGATTTCCCGCAAATAGCATGGATAAACGCAGTTACCTATCAAATGATTTTTGAACAACCTGTGTGTTATGAATTTAAGAACCTGGAAGTAAACACACTGCTTATCATCGGTACTGCCGACCGCACAATAGTTGGTAAAGATGCGTTACCTAAGTCAGTTGCAGATGAACATGGCCAATACCAATTATTGGGTAAACAGACCCAGGCATTGATAAGGGGAAGTATTTTGCAGGAGTTGCCTGGCGTGGGTCACATACCACATATACAGGATACAGCAGCTTTTGTAAACCTGGTAACAAAGTTTCTGAAATAATATTGTTCATTCCTCTTTGTTGTTTGGTGTTTGAATAGAGAATAAAGATTTAGGTGCTGATGAAAGTAAATAGTAGACCTATGTATTTTCACAACTTGAAAATCGTATCATTTTATTTAACCGAGGCCTGAACTTTAAAAATCGACTATGCATTTACGTGGTATATCTTTTGAATGGTATCAATATGACATTATTTGAATTCAACCAGCTTGATGAGTTGCAGCAATATGTTTTACTTTCACAAAAATCCGTGCAGGTAGCAGAACGAAAATATGGACTTTATGAATATTCGTTGTTCCAGTTATTTTCGTTTTATATTGAAAGCAGGTTGCATATTAATGAACAAGACATCAGGGGAATAAAAACATACAATTTTATTGACATCCCTGAACCCTATCTTATGCAGATTGATATCAGTGAGGCCATATAGGATTTTAAAAATTTCCAGTTATAATAACAGCTGCGTGAACCAAATCTTACCAGGGTATTATATTATTTTGCTTTTCCATTTTTTTCAAATCGATTAACGGCTTGTTTTAAATTGATCCCCTTCCCTATCACAGGTTTAAAAATATCTCCTTCACTTTTTACCCTTTCAATTGCGTTAAAGATGGTAAAGTCGGACATCTTTAATCCCTTTTTCACTTCTTCCCAATGCAGCGGCATTGATACGGTAGCACCGGGCTTAGGCCTTACAGAATAAGGTGCGGATACGGTCGCCTGCGGCCGGTTTTGAAGGAAGTCGATGTACATTTTGCCTTTACGGTTCTTTACAGTTCGTTCTATACTGGTAAATGTCGGAATCCGGTCATGAATTAGCCTTGCAATAACCCGGGCGAATTCCCTGGACTGTTCGTACGTATATTTCGCCCCAAGCGGAATATAAATATGGATACCTTTTGAACCACTTGTTTTAGGATAACCCGTTATACCAACTTCATCCAGAACATCTTTAGTAACAAGCGCTGCACTGATCACTTGTTCAAAACTGGTTTCTCCAGGATCCAGGTCAATAATGCACCAATCGGGAAAACCTTCGCTGCTTACTTTACTGTGCCATGGATTAATCTCGATACAACCCAAAGAAACCATGTACAAAAGGCTCGCCTCATCCTTTGCAACAAGATAGTTACGTTCACGGTTATCCGCATCGCTCAGGTACTTGAAAGTTTCTACCCAAGCGGGTGCTTTGCCGGTAACATCTTTGAAGAAAAATGCTTCACCATTAATTCCATCCGGGTGGCGAAGCATCGACTGGGGCCTGTCTTTGAGGTAGGGCAAAATATAGGGTGCAACCTGGTAGTAGTAATTCAACAGGTCACGCTTGGAGATCTTTTCCTTTGGCCAGTATAGCTTACTAAGGTTGGTGAACTTCAGGTCATGGCCGGATATTTTCCTCACCTGCATTTCATCTGAAGGATTTAAGAATGTTTTTCGTTCCTTACCCGCAGCCGGTATTATTATTTTGTTTTGATGAAGTGAATCAGCCTCACGTACCATTTTCGAAACTTTTTTGGGCTTCTCTTCAACAATTGTTTTGGCATCCTTATCAATGCGCATCCCTTCAAAAGAGGGATGTCTCATTATACCGTCCGTTGTCATTTCAGTAAAACTCACCTCGCAAACGAGCTCGGGCTTTAACCATGTAGCTGTGGCATGGGGCGGGTTTGGCCTAAAGCGGGATGGCTTATTGATATCCGGCAACTGGGAAAACGGAGGTTTAGTACTTATATATTTTTTGAACCTTGCCATCATTTCCACCTGCATTTTATCATTAAAGCCGGTACCGACTTTTCCCGTATAACGCAATTTTCCATTTTCGTACACCCCTAACAGTAAGGAACTAAACAACTTGTTTGTGTCGTCATTACGGGTAAAACCACCAATCACCATTTCCTGGCGTTTGTTGGCTTTTATCTTTAGCCATTCTTTGGAGCGGCCACCTGGGCTATAAAAGCTATCGGCTCTCTTGGCAATGATACCTTCGAGCCCCATTTTTTTTGCCGCATCAAAAAAATGAATACCAGATTCCTGGAAACTTTTACTTAAGCGGATAATTCCAGTGCCAGGAATTTTTGTTTCCAGAATGGCCCTTCTTTCGTGTAAAGGGAGATTCAACAGGCTTTTGCCATCCAACCAAAGTATATCAAATACATAATAATACAATTCACCATCCGCTTCGCTTCGCCAATTCTGGAGGTCGCCAAAATTCGATAGCCCATTTTCATCCACTACCGCTATTTCCCCGTCCACAATCGCATTGATCTTCCATTTTTTTAATGCTTCAAAAACCGGGTAAAACTTTTCATCGAAAGATTTATCATTCCTGGATTTTAAAATAACCTTTCCATTATTCATAAATCCAACTGCACGATACCCATCCCATTTGATTTCATATAACCATCCTTCTTCATCAAACGGAGCATCTACCAGTGTTGCAAGCATGGGTTTGAGCGAAGTAGAAAAAGCAGTAACTGGCGCTTCCTTTAGTAGCTGTTTAACCTGTTTGAGCTTATCGGGGTTTTTAGCAGGCCTTGATGCTATTGTCTGTATCAAAGTTTTTTTTGCTGTAACTTTTTTTCCCGTTTTTTTGGTTGAACTTTTTTTAATAAGCTTAGCTTTTTTCGTTTCACTGCTCTTTGCCATGGAATATGATTTAAACAGATTTTGATTATTAACTGTTTAAATAGCATACGATATATGTGCCAATCCTTGTTAGGGATAATTCGTACTCTCACGATTGCTGGAACAAAAAGGCTTAGTTCTTCAAAGTTCTAAAAGTCAATGAATATCGTACATGAGCTCCAGGTGCTGTGCTATGTTCCCAATCTGACTTAACGATGGCTTGCATTGCATAAAGGGAACGCCGTTGTACAGGAAGAGAAATGGTTGCGCTGCGGATTTGTTTTGCTTTTTCATGGGGCCTTAATTTGAAATTGCAATCAGGAAGTAGAGAAACGCCTGCGATAATATTAAATGGCGGTGCATCCCGGTGCCAGTTAATGACGGATCCTGGCGGATACTCTGTAATTAATAATTGAGCAATTTCGGTTGGGGGAATACATAGCTTCTTTGAAATCCTCTCAAGCAGGAAATGAAATTCTTCCGGAATTGGAATTCCCGGTTTCAATTTTTGTTCTGTAAAGCTCCAACCCTGTCCAAAACTCACCACTTTTCGCCTGGCCTCGTATTCATGAAACTTCATGTTTTGCAAATCAAATCTCCCAATGGAGTTTATTAATTGTGCTTCTTCAATTTCCGTAATAAAATTCGGAAAATAGCTAAAACCCGTGGGCAAAGTAGGTTCTATATCAAAAAGTGTAAGCATTTATCCTTCCCATGTATATATTCAAGAATTCTATCAAAAGATAGTTGCAAAACTGTTTTTCCTTTTCCTTAAAATGTTCTGCAAAATACTAAATTATTTAGTATTTTGGCAACTTAATTGAAGTAAATAATTTATGGCAATAACAGATCCGGATATAATTACACGGTTGCAAAAGGACATCTTGGGTTGGCAGGGTTTAAAACAATCCTCTAACAATTGCCTGATTGATGCGGCACTTGGGCCTATAAAAATGGCTTTTCCCAACGGGTCATTTCCCAGTGGAGCGATACATGAATTTATTTCAATGGGGCCAGAAGCTACTGCAGCTACGGGTGGTTTTATTGGGGTACTGCTTGCATCTTTGATGCAGGCAAACGGGACATCGGTTTGGATCAGTGCATCCAGGAATATTTTTCCACCTGCTTTAAAATCATTTGGCCTCAAAGCAGATAAAATCATTTTTGTTGATCTTAAAAAGGAAAAAGAAATTTTATGGGTTATGGAGGAAGCGCTCAAATGTAATGGGCTTTCTGCTGTTATTGGGGAAATGCAGGAACTGGATTTTACGGCCTCGAGGCGTTTACAGCTTGCCGTGGAGCAAAGCAAGGTAACAGGTTTTATACTTCGGCGCAATCCGAAAAACATCAATACAACGGCATGCGTTAGCCGCTGGAAAATCACTCCCTTACCTGCTGATTCATCAAGTGGGATGCCTGGTGTAAGTTATCCACGTTGGAATGTATCCTTATTAAAAGTGAGAAATGGCAAACCTGATGCATGGCAAATTGAATTTGCAGCCGGCCGCTTGAGGCAGATTAATAGACCCGGAGCTATTTCTTTAAACCAAAAAAAGAAAGCGGGGTAATATGCAAAAACGTTTTGTCTCTATTTGGTTACCTAATCTTAGAACGGATTGGTTTAACCGTCGCCAACCGGGATTGAAAGACATTCCTTTTAGTTTAGCCTCCGCTGATCATGGCAGAATGATGATTTCTGCTCCAAACCAGTTGGCTCAAAATGAGGGCGTACATATTGGGCTCACCGTTGCAGATGCCCGGGCAATCCTGCCTTCACTGGTAGTAATGGATGACCAACCGGAGATTGTAAATAAAGTGCTGAAGGGGCTTGCGGAATATTGCATTCGGTTCACCCCTGTTGCCGCAATTGATTTAGATGACGGCCTTATGCTGGAAGCAACAGGTTGTGCACATCTTTGGGGTGGAGAAAAACAATATCTAACGGAAATATATACACGCTTTAAACGATTTGGGTATGATATCCGGATTTCTATTGCTGATACTATTGGCACTGCCTGGGCGGTTGCCCGCTTTGGGCAGCAATCACGCATCATAAGCTCAAGCCAGCACATAGAAGCACTACTCAAATTGCCAGCAGCTTCTCTTAGGCTGGAAGAAGGGATTGTGGCGAGGCTGGAAAAGTTAGGATTGCGAAAACTGAGGCAGTTTGTTAATATGCCACGGCCAGCCTTACGTCGCCGTTTTGGGCAACAGTTACTCGACCGGATAGACGAAGCTACCGGCTCCAGGGAAGAATTTCTCCTTCCAGTTCATCCAATCGAAGCTTACCATGAAAGGTTGCCTTGCCTGGAACCAATTGCCACTGCCACCGGCATTGAAATAGCGTTGAAACGCTTACTTGAAGCCATCTGCCAACGTTTACAACATGAACAAAAAGGGCTAAGAATAGCTGAATTCAAAGGCTACCGCCTGGATGGTAAAATGCTGAAGATCGAGATTGGAACGAACCGGCCTTCATCCAACAGCAAACATCTCTTTAAATTATTTGAGATAAAAATAGATTCTTTAGAGCCTGCTTTGGGTATTGAACTGTTTACAATGGATGCTTTAAAAGTAGAAGACCTCGCAACAAGCCAGGAAAGTTTATGGAAGGTGAAGGATGGGTTGGAGAATAATGATTTGGCCGAATTGTTAGACAGGATAGCGGGTAAGTTCGGTTCGAATATCATTCACCGTTATGTGCCTGCTGAACACTACTGGCCGGAGCGTTCTTTTAAACCTGCAAATGATATTAATGAAAAAATGGAAACAGTTTGGCATGTATACAATCCCAGGCCAGTGCAATTATTAGGCAAGCCAGAACCAGTAGAAGTAACTGCTCCTATTCCCGATTATCCACCCATGATGTTTAGATATAAAGGAAAGCTGCATAAAATTTTAAAAGCAGATGGGCCTGAAAGAATAGAACAGGAATGGTGGTTGCAACAGGGTGAGCACAGAGATTATTATAGTGTGGAAGATGAGGAAGGATTTCGCTATTGGATATTCCGATCAGGACATTATGATGCTGAAAAAACTTATCAATGGTTTATTCACGGATTTTTCGCATAAGGATTTCAATAATGAATTATACAGAATTACAGGTAACAACAAATTTTTCATTCCTTCGCGGGGCCTCTCACCCTGAAGAACTGGTAGCCCAGGCTGTACTATTGGGTTATAAAGAAATAGCAATCACCGACCGTAATACCCTTGCAGGCATCGTGCGGGCGCATGCCGCGGCAAAGAAAGCTGGTATTCGTATAATAGTAGGATGCCGGCTGGATTTATTGGATGGGCTGAGCCTGCTGGCCTATCCAACTAACATGAGTGCCTATTCGCAGTTATGCAATTTACTTACAACAGGGAACCGGAGAGCAGAAAAAGGAGATTGTCATCTATATAAAGCAGACATTTACCAATTTGCCAAAGATTTAAAGTTAATTGTAATTCCCCCGGATAAATTGAATGATCATTTTGATTTTGATTTAAGCTTTACAAATTCATTACAGGAATACCAGTATGCTTTTGGTACTAATTTATACATTGCTGCATCCCGCCGGTATTCAGGAAATGACAGTAAATATTTATACCGCCTGTCAGAATTGTCTTCGGAACTAAATATACCCCTGGTCGCAACAAATGATGTACATTATCATGAACCCGGCAGGCGCCAGCTACAGGATATTGTTACCTGCATCCGTGAAAAATGTACGATCTACACTGCTGGTTTTCGTTTACATCCCAATGCAGAAAGATTTCTCAAACCCTCTGAAGAAATGCTGCGTTTGTTCAGGCAATACCCGGATGCAATATTAAAAACCCAGGAAATTGCCGATGCCTGCCAGTTCTCTTTAACTGAATTGATATATGAATACCCGGAAGAAATCACATCAGAAGGAAGAACTCCCCAGCAGGAATTAGCCTTACTTGCGAAGCAGGGAGCCATAGAACGTTACGGTGAAGAGGTGCCGGAAAAAGCAATTGATGCTATTAATTATGAATTGAAATTCATTGAAGAAATGAATTATGCTCCCTATTTTCTCACTGTGCATGATATTGTACGTTATGCAAGGCAGCAAAATATTCTTTGCCAGGGAAGAGGGTCGGCAGCCAACTCTACGGTGTGTTATTGCCTTGGAATAACATCTGTTGATCCAACAAAATTTGATCTTTTATTTGAACGCTTTATTTCTTCTGCACGCAATGAACCTCCCGATATTGATGTAGATTTTGAACATGAACGCAGGGAAGAAGTGATTCAATATATTTATAAAAAATATGGACGTGACAGGGCGGCTATCATTGCAACCGTTACACAACAACATCAAAAAGGGGCAATCAGGGATGTCGGTAAAGCAATGGGGCTTTCTGTGGATACCATCAAACGCTTATCAGGCTCCATTTGGGAATTCACAGATGAATGGTTTGAAGGGAAACAAATGAAGGAACAGGGCTTCAATCCCGGCGACAAACATTTGCGCAAGGCATTACAACTTACCAAAGAATTTATGGGATTCCCAAGGCAATTGGGCCAGCATACGGGTGGCTTTGTAATAACCAGGGGTAAATTATCCGACCTTGTCCCCATTATGAATGCACGTATGGAAGACAGAACATGTGTTGAATGGAATAAAGATGATATCGATGTATTGGGATTCATGAAAATAGATGTACTGGCGCTGGGAATGCTCACATGTATTCGCAAAGCCTTTGATCTTATAAAGGAACATTATAATCTCAATCTAACGTTGGCGAATATCCCACAAGACGATGCGGCCGTTTATGAGATGATTTGCCATGCGGATACCATTGGTGTATTCCAGATTGAAAGCAGGGCACAACAATCCATGTTACCTCGTTTGAAGCCAAGATGTTTTTATGATCTTGTAATTGAAGTGGCCATCGTTCGCCCCGGCCCGATACAGGGAGATATGGTTCATCCTTATTTACGCCGCCGCAATGGAGAGGAAGCAGTTGAATATCCTTCAAAGGAATTAGAAAATATCCTGAGCCGTACACTTGGCGTTCCATTATTCCAGGAACAAGCAATGAAAATTGCTATTGTAGCTGCAGGCTTTAGCCCGGCAGAAGCAGATGAATTGCGCCGCAGCATGGCTACCTTTAAAGCAAAAGGGCTAGTCACAAAATTTGAAGAAAAGCTTACAACAGGGATGATGAAAAATGGTTACAGCCTTGAGTATGCACAACGTGTTTTTAAACAATTGGAAGGTTTTGGCAGTTATGGTTTTCCTGAAAGCCATGCAGCCAGTTTTGCGTTACTGGTCTATGTGTCGAGTTGGATAAAATGGTATTACCCCGCCGTATTCGCAGCTGCTTTGTTAAACAGCATGCCAATGGGTTTTTATCAGCCATCTCAAATTATTATTGATGCGGTCAATCACCAGGTTGTGGTGTTGCCTGTTGATATAAACTTTTCTATGTGGGATAATATCCTTGAAACCAGATCCGGATCCACTGTGGGGCCCGTACATGAAGTTTCGCTTCGTCTTGGTTTCAGGCAGGTAAAAGGCTTACGCCGCGAGGACATAGATTTACTCATATCCAACAGAATCAAAAACTACAGCAATATCAATGAACTGCGTGATATCCATTTGCCTGCTGCAGCATTGGAAAAACTGGCAGATGCTGATGCCTTCCGGTCCATTGGCTTTGATCGTAGGGCTGCTTTATGGGAAGTATCAACGAAAGACCGGCCTGTAGAAATGTTTGCCGGACATCAACCTGCAGATGCAGTTGGCGAGCATGTAATCCTTCCCGTTATGACATTATCCGAACATGTTGTTCATGATTATGCAGCCACCTCATTTTCTTTAAAAGCACACCCGGTAAGTTTCCTAAGAGAAAAATTAAATTTACTGTCAATAACCACCACAAAACAATTATCAAAGCTAAAAAATGGAAGTTCTGTAAAAGTAGCCGGCCTGGTATTGGTACGGCAAAGGCCCGGGACAGCCCGTGGAGTTTGTTTTATGACCATTGAAGACGAAACGGGCGTAGCGAATCTCGTTATATTTGAACAACTCTTTGAAATATTTAGAAAGGAAATCCTCCAATCAAAACTCATAATGGTAGAAGGAAAGGTACAGGTTGAAGGAGAGGTGGTGCACGTCATTGTAGAGCAATGCCATAATTTTTCAAAATTATTGCGACAATTAACTTCTTCAAATGAAGAAAAAACGCTTTCATTAACTTTCTCGAGGTCGGATGAAAAGTCAATTCCTGTACACCCAGATAGAAATCCGCAGGTAACAGTAAATGACCAGGACACAATTTTTCCTGAAGCAAGGAATTTTAAATGAATACATTCATACCTTTTGCAAGGCCGCACACGCTTCTGCCAGTTCTTTCTCCAAACAGAAATTTTTTACTCTGAATATTGCTTATGCTGTACTGTTCCTGGTTCAGGTATTTCCGCAGCAATTTGATTCAAAGGTTTTTTTATTTCATCTACCAAAGCATCTTTTAAATTACCTTTCCGATGGGGTTTACTTTTCTTTAAATACATGATCAACGCTGCGCTACTGATTGCAAATAAAATGGTAGTCAATTTCATAAAATAATTTCTAAGTAAGATTACAAAAGCTATACCGCTGAACTTTAATATCCAAACGACTTTTTCACTTTCGAAGACTTCTTTCTATCTTTTCTTTTTTGAAAAACCCAAAAACAGGTTGCTCCAAAAATCACATGCCCCGCAACTAATTCTACGTAATAATCCCAGGCTCTTTTTCTTGGTGGGGATGGATGCAATTTTAACCCGGTGTCCCAACTTAGTGCCGCAGGAACCGCAGAAACGGCACC